>NZ_JBJKEX010000348.1:0-3207 GCF_045505405.1 Hansschlegelia beijingensis
CCCGGGTCGCCCACGAAGAGCGGGTTGTTCTTGGTGCGGCGGCACAGGATCTGGATGGTCCGGGTGATCTCGGCGTCATCGGGCCGGCGGCTTCGTCTTCCACCTGATGGACGACGGCCGCTCGCAGCGGCGTTACGCCCGGCGCGAGGACGCCGCCTTGCATGCTCGCGTCGACCGGTTCGCCGACAGGATCCGCGATGTCGTCGCGGCCGGAGAGGCGGACGAGATCCTGGTCGTCGGCCATAGCAGCGGCAGCTTTCTGGCGATCGACGCGCTGGCGCGCGCCTATGAGCGCGACCCCGGCTTCGCGGCGCAGAGCCGTCCGACGCTCTCGCTGCTCACTGTCGGCGCGACCGAACTTCTGATCGGGCTGCACCCCAAAGGCGGCTGGTTCCGGGAGCGGCTCGGCCGGCTGGCCGTCGAGCCGACGCTGTTCTGGGCCGAGGTGGTGGGCCCCTGGGACTTCCTCAACTTCCCGCACCGCGACCCGGTCTCAGAGCTTCGCCTCACCCCCGGAGAAAAGCCGCGCAACCCGACGTTCCGCAGAGCCTATCTGACCAAGATGCTCGGGCAGCAAAGCATCGATCGCATGCGGCGGCGCTGGCAGGTGTTCCGCCTGCACTTCCAGTTCATCATGGCGAACGAGGTGAAGGGCCCGTACGATTACTTCTCTCTCGTCTGCGGCCCATGGACCGCGCGCAGCCAGTTCGCGCGCACGGAGCGGGGGGCGCTGATGGCGCCGCTGCTCGGCCCGCCTCCGCGGCCGCTGCCGCGGCCGTCCTACCTGCCTCCGCTGCCAGGCGCGAAGCGCTGAACGTGGTGGTTCCCTTCGTCCTTCGGCCGATGGACGAGCCCTCCGCAGCTACCGTAAGAACGCGCGTTCCCTCCGTCCTGTCCCGCTAGGGACTTCGCCTCCGTCTGGGGATTTCAGCCTCCATGTTCAGCAAGATCCTCATCGCCAACCGTGGCGAGATCGCCTGCCGCGTCATCAAGACCGCCCGGCGCATGGGGATCGCGACCGTCGCGGTGTTTTCGGACGCTGACCGCGACGCGCTGCATGTCGAGATGGCCGACGAGGCGGTGCATATCGGGCCGCCCGCGGCCGCGCAGTCCTACCTGCTGATCGACCGGATCGTCGCCGCCTGCAGGCAGACGGGCGCTGAGGCGGTCCACCCCGGCTATGGCTTCCTCTCCGAGCGCGCCGCCTTCCCCGAGGCGCTCGCGGCCGAGGGGATCGTATTCATCGGCCCGAACCCCAGGGCGATCGAGGCCATGGGCGACAAGATCGAGTCCAAGAAGGCCGCGGCCGCCGCCAGGGTCTCGACCGTGCCGGGCAATCTCGGCGTGATCGAGACTACGGAGGACGCGGTGCGGGTCGCCGAGGAGATCGGCTTCCCGGTGATGATCAAGGCCTCGGCCGGCGGCGGCGGCAAGGGCATGCGGATCGCCTATTCGGCGAGCGACGTCGCGGAAGGTTTCCGGGCCTCGAAGTCGGAGGCGAAGTCCTCCTTCGGGGACGACCGCGTGTTCATCGAGAAGTTCATCGTGAACCCGCGCCACATCGAGATCCAGGTGCTCGGCGACAAGCACGGCAACGTCATCTATCTCGGCGAGCGCGAGTGCTCGATCCAGCGCCGCAACCAGAAGGTCGTCGAGGAGGCGCCGTCGCCGCTGCTCGACGAGGCCACGCGCCGGGCGATGGGCGAGCAGTCGGTCGCGCTCGCGAAGGCGGTCGGCTACGATTCCGCCGGCACTGTCGAGTTCGTGGCCGGGCAGGACAAGTCCTTCTACTTCCTCGAAATGAACACCCGGCTTCAGGTCGAGCATCCGGTGACCGAACTCGTCACCGGGATCGACCTCGTCGAACAGATGATCCGGGTCGCGGCCGGGGAGAAGCTGTCGATCAGCCAGTCCGACGTGAGACTCGACGGCTGGGCCGTCGAGAGCCGGATCTACGCCGAGGACCCGTACCGCAACTTCCTGCCCTCGATCGGCCGGCTCACCACCTATCGGCCGCCGCTCGAGTCCACTGAGGACGGGATCACCGTTCGCAACGACACCGGCGTGACCGAAGGCGGCGAGATCTCGCTGCATTACGACCCGATGATTGCGAAGCTCGTGACGCACGGCCCGAACCGGCTTGCTGCCATCGAGGCGCAGGGAGCGGCGCTCGACGCCTTCGCGATCGACGGTATCCAGCACAACATCCCGTTCCTCGCCGCGCTGATGGAGCACCCCCGCTGGCGCGAGGGCCGGCTGTCGACCGGCTTCATCGCCGAGGAGTTTCCGGACGGCTTCGCTCCTCGGAAGGCAGAAGGGGAGGTGGCCGACACGATCGTGGCGATCGCGGCCCAGATCGACTGGCTGGTGATGGAGCGCCGGCGGCTGATCTCGAACCAGCTGCGCAAGGGCGCGGCCACCAAGGAGCGGCTGCGGACCGTGCTGCTGGACGGCGAGGCGACATGCGTCGAGACCAGCGCCGACGGCGACGTCGTGTTTGTCCGGACGCTGGACGAAGCCGGGAGGGAGATCGCCGTGCGGCGGGTCGTCACCAGCTGGCGGCCGGGCGAGCCGGTGTGGAGCGGCGAGATCGACGGCGTCGCGATCTCGGCCCAGGTTCGTCGCCGTCGCGGCGCCTATGGCTACGACATCGCCCATCGCGGCGTCGCGGTCTATGCGCGCGTCCATGGCGAGCGCATCGCCGAACTGCTCGCGATGATGCCCGAGAAGGCCGTCCCCGACACCTCCAAGCATCTGCTGTGCCCGATGCCCGGCCTCGTGGTCTCGATCGCGGTCGAGGAGGGGCAGGAGGTCAAGATCGGCGAGACGCTGGCGGTCGTCGAGGCCATGAAGATGGAGAACGTGCTGCGCGCCGAGCGTGACGGCACCGTGCACAAGGTCCACGTCAAGGCCGGCCACAGCCTTGCGGTCGACGCGGTGATCCTCGAGTTCGTGTAGGCGCCGGGCCGCCGGCTTGCCGGCCTCGGCCACGCAACCATCTCACCGGTCATGACCGAAGCCGTCGAACGCATCGAGATCACAGGCCGCGTGCAGGGCGTGGCGTACCGCAAATGGGCCCAGGACGCGGCCCGGTCGCTCGGCCTGCGCGGCTTCGTGCGCAACCGCAGCGACGGCTCGGTGGAGGCGGTCATGGCCGGGCCGCAGGCGGGCATCGACGCTTTCGCCGAAGCCTGCCGCGAGGGCCCC
>NZ_JBJKEX010000349.1:0-3185 GCF_045505405.1 Hansschlegelia beijingensis
GAACGACGGGGGAAAACCCCCGCGCTCTTGGGAGGACACGCATGAACTTCAGGACGATCGCCGCGAGCGTGATGGTGGTGGCCGCCACCGAAGGCTGGCTCGCGCTCGCCCGAAGGAGCGCGGCATGAGGCTCACAGCTCTTCGGCCCGACCGGCTGTTCGATGGCGAAGGCTTCCGCGACGGCTGCGCGGTCCTGATCGCAGGCGAGCGGATCGCCGGCGTGACGCCCGCCAGCGAGGTCCCCTCGGACGCATCGGTCGAGATCGTGCCGGGCCTGCTGGCGCCAGGCTTCATCGACGTGCAGGTCAATGGCGGCGGAGGCGTTCTGCTGAACGACGATCCGTCCCCCGCCGCGATGGCCACCATCGCGGCGGCGCATCGCCGCTATGGGACCACAGGCCTGCTGCCGACGCTGATCACCGACGCCCGGGAGAAGATGGCCGCGGCGCTCCATGCCGCGGAAGCGGCGATCGCCGCGAAGACGCCCGGAATCCTCGGCGTCCATCTCGAGGGCCCGTTCCTCAACCCGGCGCGCAAGGGCGTTCACGACCCGGCCTTCATGCGCGCGCCCGATGAAGCGGACATCGCCCTGCTGACCTCCGCCGCCGCAGGCGTGATCCTGGTGACGCTCGCGCCGGAACGCGTGCCCGCGGGCTCGATCTCACGCCTGTCGAGCGCCGGCCTCCGGATATCCGCCGGCCATACCGAGGCGACCGCCGAAGAGCTCGAGCGGGCTCTGGCCGAAGGCCTCACGGGCTATACGCACCTGTTCAACGCCATGCCGCCCATGGCGGGGCGTGCGCCGGGGCCAGTCGGGGCCGCGCTGAGCGAGCGAAGCACGTTCTGCGGCGTGATCGCTGACCTGCACCACGTGGCGGCCCCCTCGCTCCGGGCGGCGATCGCCGCCAAGGGGCCGGAGCGGACGATGCTGGTCACCGACGCGATGTCGACGGTGGGCGCAGGAATGACGGAGTTCATCCTGCAGGGGCGGCGGATCCTTCGTGCCGGCGGCCGCCTCACGACCGAGGACGGAACGCTCGCGGGCTCGGACCTCGACATGGCCACCGCGGTGCGCAACGCCGTGTGCGTCCTGGGCGCGCCCCTCGCCGACGCTCTCGCGATGGCCTCGCGCACGCCGGCGCGTTTCCTGGGTCTGGAGGGGAAGCTCGGCCTCGTGGCCGCCGGCTACGCCGCGGACCTTGTGGCGCTCGACGAGGATCTCGAGGTCACCGCCACATGGATCGGCGGTCAGCGAGAAGATCACCGCTGAAAGGCGGCGATCGCGACCCGCCGGGTCAGCTGTGGTCGCTGCGCTGCGCGGCCTTCGCGAGCATTTCGGTCCAGATCATCATGCCGGTGATCCAGAGCGCGAACGGCGTTCCTGCAAGGGGATTCATTCTGGGCCCAACTCCACACCTGAGTCCGCGGCGGCGGCGCGATCCGCGCGCTCACGAGACCAACCTGCCGGGGCGAAGGCAGGTTCCTTCAGCTAGACGAACGTATCGGCAGCTGCGCCGAGGCTCCGACGCGGGCTACTCGGCCGCGATGGCCTCGTACCGGCGCGGCAGGTCGAGCTTGCTCCACACGGCGTCGAGCGCGCGGGCGAGGTCGCGGATCAGCGCGTCGTCATGCGCGGGCGAAGGCGAGATGCGCAGCCGCTCCGTTCCCCGGGGGACCGTCGGATAGTTGATCGGCTGGATGTAGATGCCGTGATCCGTCAGCAGCATGTCGGTCGCGGCCTTGGCCTTCTCGGGACAACCGACCAGCACCGGCACGATGTGGGTCTCGGAGGGCATCACCGGCAGGCCGCGCGCGGCGAGCGCGATCTTGGTCTGCATCGACTGGCGCTGGTGCCGGTCCCGTTCGACCTGCGAGCTCTTGAGGTGCTGGACCGAGGCGCGCGCTGCCGCCGCGATCGCGGGCGGCATGGCGGTCGTGAAGATGAAGCCGGGCGCATAGGAGCGGATCGCGTCGATCACCGGCTTGGAGGCGGTCACATAGCCGCCGATCACGCCAAAACCCTTGGCGAGCGTTCCCTCGATGATGTCCACGCGATGCATCACGCCCTCGCGCTCGGCGATTCCGCCGCCCCGCGGGCCGTACATTCCGACCGCGTGGACCTCATCCAGATAGGTCATGGCGTTGTAGCGCTCGGCGAGGTCGCAGATCGCCGCGATCGGCGCGACGTCGCCGTCCATCGAGTAGACGCTCTCGAAGGCGATGATCTTGGGACGCTCGTGGCCGGCCTCCTGGAGGAGCCGTTCCAGATCGTCGAGGTCGTTGTGGCGGAACACCTTCCGCGCGCAGCCCGATCCGCGCATGCCGGCGATCATCGAGGCGTGGTTGAGGGCGTCGGACAGGATCAGGCAGTTCGGCAGAAGCCGCGCGATCGTCGAGATCGACGCCTCGTTCGAGACGTAGCCCGACGTGAAGACCAGCCCCGCCTCCTTGCCGTGAAGGTCAGCGAGCTCCTGCTCCAGCAGGACGAGCGGATGGTTCGTGCCGGCGATGTTCCGCGTGCCGCCCGCGCCCGCGCCGACCCGCGTCGCGGTGTCGGTCAGAGCCGCGAGGACCTTGGGGTGCTGGCCCATCCCGAGATAATCATTGGAGCACCACACCACGACGTCGCGCGGCCCATCGGGCGCGTGCCAGGTGGCGCGCGGGAAATCCCCTACCCGTCGCTCCAGGTCGGCGAAGACCCGGTAGCGCCTCTCGGCATGGAGCTGCTCGACCGCGCGTTGGAAAACGTCGTCATAAGCCATTGGCGTCTCTTCCCGCGCACTTGATAATCATTCTAGGCCCAAATGTCCCGTTCTGAAGCCGCGAAAGCGACAGAAGGCCGCAAGAAAATGGCTGTGAACGCGGCGCCGGCGCCTTGTCCTGCATCAACCGAGCCGGGCTGGCTTCCTGAGGGGGAACGCCGCTGATATAGCCCAAGCGCACGCTGACACCGCCTGGAGTTCCCCCATGACAGCCATGCGCCTGATCGTCGCCGGAGCGGCCGGCCGGATGGGCCGCGCGCTGGTTCGGGCCATCTCCGAACATGACGGCGTGACGCTCGCCGGCGCGTTCGAGCGGCCCGGCTCGGACGCGATCATAGCCGATGCGCCCCCCGAGGATGACGCCGAAAGCGACCCAGACGATCAGGTCGTCGACGTCGAGCGGCTTGGGATGGGGGGTCGCGC
>NZ_JBJKEX010000034.1:0-18090 GCF_045505405.1 Hansschlegelia beijingensis
GCCTGCGGCCGCGTCGCAGCCGGCGCCGGCTCCACAACCGCAGCCTTGAGCTAGAGCCGCGGCCGGGTCCGCCGCAGCCATCAGGCGGAGAGGTCCGGTAGGCCGTCAGCGCGGCAGCGTGGTGGCGCCGGTGAGGAAGACGTCGATCGCGCGCGCCGCCTGGCGGCCTTCGCGGATCGCCCACACCACCAACGACTGGCCGCGCCGCATGTCGCCCGCCGCGAACACCTTGGGGCTCGAGGTGACGTAATTGTCCTCGTCGGCGAGCACGTTGCCGCGCTTGTCGAGCGCGACGCCCGACTGCTCGATCAGGCCCTCGAACACCGGGCCCGCGAAGCCGAGCGCGATGAACACGAGATCCGCCTTGATGACGAACTCGGTGCCGGGGATCGGCTGGCGCTTGGCGTCTGCGCGGGCGCAACGCACGCCGGTGACCTTGCCGTTCTGGCCCTCGATGCCGAGCGTGACGGCGGCGAACTCGCGCTCCGCGCCCTCCGCCTGACTTGACGAGGTGCGGAACTTGGTCGGCCAGTAGGGCCAGGTGATCAGCTTGTCCTCGATCTTCGGCGGCACGGGCCGGATGTCGAGCTGCGTGACCCGGATCGCGCCCTGGCGGAACGCGGTGCCGACGCAGTCCGACGCCGTGTCGCCGCCGCCGATCACGACGACATGCTTGGCGCCGGCCTCGACGGTCGCCTCGGGGATGTGGTTCTCGAAGCCGTTGCGGCGGTTCTGCTGTACAAGATAGGGCATCGCGTAGTGGACGCCCTCGAGCTCCTGGCCGGGCAGCTGCGGGTCGCGGGGCTTCTCCGCGCCTCCGGCGAACAGCACCGCGTCATGGCCGGCGACCAGCTCGTCCACGGTCATGTCGACGCCGACATTGACGCCGTAGTGGAAGACCACGCCCTCGGCTTCCATCTGCTCGACCCGGCGGTCGATGTGGCGCTTCTCCATCTTGAAGTCCGGGATGCCGTAGCGCATCAGGCCGCCGGCCTTGGGCTCGCGCTCATAGACGTGGACCTCGTGGCCGACGCGGGCGAGCTGCTGGGCGGCCGCCATGCCGGCCGGCCCCGAGCCGACGATCCCGACCTTCTTGCCGGTCTTGTGTTCGGCCGGCTCCGGAACCACCCAGCCATTGGCCCAGGCCTTGTCGCCGATCGCCTGCTCGATCGTCTTGATCGCGACCGGGATGTTCTCGAGGTTGAGCGTGCACGCCTCCTCGCAGGGGGCGGGGCAGATGCGGCCGGTGAACTCGGGGAAGTTGTTGGTGGAATGGAGGTTGCGGGAGGCCTCCTGCCAGTCGTCGGCGTAGATCAGGTCGTTCCAGTCCGGAATCTGGTTGTGGACCGGACAGCCCTGCGGGCCATGGCAGAAGGGGATGCCGCAATCCATGCAGCGCGCGGCCTGCTTGCCGACTTCCGCGTCCGACAGCGGCAGGGTGAATTCGCGGAAATGACGGATACGGTCGGAGGCCGGCTGATAGCGCGCCTCCTGCCGCTCGATCTCGAGAAAACCTGTGACCTTGCCCATTTCCTGGTCTCCTCCTTGCGGAGGCCCCGTTCGCTTGTCCGCACGCCACGACCGTCGGGCTCAGGCCCGGTCGGCATAGGTTTAGACCCGTTCTGATGAGACCCCGGAGGCGCCCTCTTAGGGCCTCCGGGACGACGACGCTAGTCGCGGCTGCGCATCACTCCGCCGCCTGCATGGCCCGCGCCGCCTCCAGCTCGCGCAGAGCGCGGCGGTATTCGACGGGCATCACCTTGACGAACTTCTTCCGGCAGGAGGCCCAGTCGTCGAGGATCGCCTTGGCGCGGGTGGAGCCGGTGTGGGCGAGATGCGCCGAGATGAGCTGCTTCAGCCGCTCCTCGTCGTGGCGCGTCATGTCCGGATCGACATGGATGCGGCCCTTGAACTCCAAGTCGCCGCCGTGGTGGTGGAGCTCCTCGAGGAGCTCCTCCTCCTCCGGCACCGGCTCGAGATCGACCATCGAGAGGTTGCAGCGGGCGGCGAAGTCGCCGGCCTCGTCCAGCACATAGGCGACGCCGCCCGACATGCCGGCCGCGAAGTTGCGGCCGGTCTTGCCCAGCACCACGACCACGCCGCCCGTCATGTACTCGCAGCCATGATCGCCCGCGCCCTCGACGACCGCGATCGCGCCGGAGTTGCGGACCGCGAAGCGCTCGCCGGCGACGCCGCGGAAGTAGCACTCGCCCTCGATCGCGCCGTACAGCACCGTGTTGCCGACGATGATCGACTCCTCGGCCACGATCCCGGCGTTGGCCGCCGGACGCACGATGATGCGACCGCCCGACAGGCCCTTGCCGACATAGTCGTTCGCCTCACCCGTCAGGTCGAAGGTCACGCCCGCGGCCAGGAACGCGCCGAAGCTCTGGCCGGCGGTGCCGGTCAGCTTCACCGTGATGGTGTCGTCCGGCAGGCCCTGGCTGCCGTAGCGCTTGGCCACCTCGCCGGACAGCATCGCGCCGGCCGCCCGGTTGCGGCTGATGATCTTGTGCTCGATCACCACCGGCTCGCCGCTCTCGAGCGCGGGACGCGCCGCCTCGATCAGCGTGCGGTCCAGCACCTGCTCGAGATGGTGCTCCTGGCTCTCGTTGTGACGGATCGCGACGTCGGCGCCGACCACCGGCTTGGCGAACAGCTTGGTGAAGTCGAGGCCGCGCGCCTTCCAGTGGCCGATGGCCTCGCGCTTGTCGAGAAGATCGGCGCGGCCGATCACCTCCTCGAGCTTCGTGAAGCCCATCTCGGCGAGCAGCAGCCGCACCTCTTCGGCGACGAAGAAGAGATAGTCGATGACGTTCTCGGGCGTGCCCTTGAAGCGCTTGCGCAGCACCGGATCCTGCGTGGCGATGCCGACCGGGCAGGTGTTCAGGTGGCACTTGCGCATCATCAGGCAGCCCGCCGCGATCAGCGGGGCGGTCGAGAAGCCGTACTCGTCGGCCCCGAGCAGCGCGCCGATGACGACGTCGCGGCCGGTCCTGAGCCCCCCGTCGACCTGCAGGCGGACCCGGCCGCGCAGCTTGTTCATGACGAGCGTCTGCTGGGTCTCGGCGAGGCCGGTCTCCCACGGGCCGCCGGCGTGCTTCAGCGAGGTCAGCGGGCTCGCGCCGGTGCCGCCCTCGAAGCCCGAGATGGTGATGTGGTCGGCGCGCGCCTTGGCGACGCCCGCCGCGACCGTGCCGACGCCCACTTCGGAGACGAGCTTGACCGAGACGTCAGCCGTCGGATTGACGTTCTTGAGGTCGTAGATGAGCTGCGCCAGATCCTCGATCGAGTAGATGTCGTGGTGCGGCGGCGGCGAGATCAGGCCCACGCCGGGGGTCGAGCGCCGGACCTTGGCGATCG
Organism: Hansschlegelia beijingensis; assembly: GCF_045505405.1. GTDB lineage: Bacteria > Pseudomonadota > Alphaproteobacteria > Rhizobiales > Methylopilaceae > Methylopila > Methylopila beijingensis_A. The sequence goes on from NZ_JBJKEX010000034.1 coordinate 3,364, forward strand.
CCGCGTCGACCTTGTGGCCCGGCAGCTGGCCGCCTTCGCCGGGCTTGGCGCCCTGCGCGACCTTGATCTGGATCATGTCGCCGTTGACGAGGTACTCGGCCGAGACGCCGAAGCGGCCGGACGCGACCTGCTTGATCGCCGAGCGCTTCGAGTCGCCGTTCGGCATCCGCGTGAAGCGCTCCGGCTCCTCGCCGCCCTCGCCGGTGTTCGACTTGCCGCCGATCCGGTTCATGGCGATCGCGAGCGTCTCGTGCGCCTCGCGCGAGATCGAGCCGAACGACATCGCGCCGGTCGAGAACCGCTTGACGATCTCGGAGGCCGGCTCGACGTCCTCGAGCGCCACCGGCTCGCGGCCGCGCTCCTGCGCGGCGCGGATGCGGAACAGGCCGCGCAGCGTCAGCAGCCGCTCCGCCTGCTCGTTCATCTCGCGGGCGAAGTCGGAATATTTGGCGAAGGAGCGCTGCCGCACGGCGTGCTGAAGGTCGGCCACCGACTCCGGCGTCCAGGCGTGGTCCTCGCCGCGCATCCGGTAGGCGTATTCGCCGCCGACCTCGAGCGCGGAACGCAGCACCGGCACGTCGGAGAACGCGAGCGTGTGTCGCCGCACGGTCTCCTCGGCGATCTCCGCCAGGCCGACGCCGCCGATCGGGGTCGCGGTACCATAGAAGAACTTGTCGACGAACTCCTTCGACAGTCCGACCGCGTCGAAGATCTGCGCGCCGCAATAGGACTGGTAGGTCGAGATGCCCATCTTGGACATGACCTTGAGCAAGCCCTTGCCGATCGACTTGATGAAGCGGGTCTGCACCTCGCGCGCGTCGACCCGCTCGGGGAAGTCGAGCGCCTTGTGCATCGACTCGAGCGTCTCGAAGGCGAGGTAGGGGTTAATCGCTTCGGCGCCGTAGCCCGCCAGCACCGCGAAATGATGGATCTCACGCGGCTCGCCGGACTCGACCACGAGGCCGACCGAGGTCCTCAGACCCTTGCGGATCAGGTTGTGGTGCACGGCCGCGGTGGCGAGCAAGGCCGGGATTGCGATGCGGTTCGGGCCGACCAGCCGATCCGACAGCACGACGATGTTGAAGCCGCCATGCACGGCCGCCTCGGCGCGCTCGCACAGCCGCTCGATGGCGTCCGCCATGCCGGCCGCGCCCTTCTCGGCCGGATAGGTCGTGTCGAGCGTGCGGGTCTGGAAATGGCTCTCGGCGAGATCGTCGATCGCGCGGATCTTCTCCAGGTCCTCATTGGTGAGGATCGGCTGGCGCACCTCGAGCCGCTTCTTCTTCGACGAGCCGTCGAGGTCGAAAAGGTTCGGCCGCGGCCCGATGAACGAGACGAGGCTCATCACGAGCTCCTCGCGGATCGGGTCGATCGGCGGGTTCGTGACCTGGGCGAAGTTCTGCTTGAAGTAGGTGTAGAGCAGCTTGGAGCGGGTCGAGAGCGCCGAGAGCGGCGTATCGGTGCCCATCGAGCCGACCGCCTCCTGGCCGATGGTGGCCATCGGCGGCAGCAGCAGCTTGACGTCCTCCTGGGTGTAGCCGAAGGCCTGCTGGCGGTCGACGAGGCTCGCCTGCGCGCGCGGCCGCGGAGCGGGCGCGTCCGGCAGGTCCTCGAGCACCAGCTGAGTCTTCTTCAGCCACTCCTTGTACGGACGCGCGGCCGCGAGCTGCGCCTTGATCTCCTCGTCGGAGACGATGCGGCCCTCTTCGAGGTCGATCAGCAGCATGCGGCCTGGCTGCAGCCGCCACTTGCGGACGATCTTCTCCTCCGGGACCGTCAGCACGCCCATCTCGGACGCCATGACGACGAGGTCGTCGTCGGTCTGGAACCAGCGGGCGGGACGCAGGCCGTTGCGGTCGAGGGTGGCGCCGATCTGGCGGCCGTCCGTGAAGGCCACGGCGGCCGGTCCGTCCCACGGCTCCATCATGGCCGCGTGGTACTCGTAGAAGGCGCGGCGCTGCTCGTCCATCAGCGGGTTGCCGGCCCAGGCCTCGGGCACGAGCATCATCACCGCATGGGTCAGCGAGTAGCCGCCCTGCACGAGGAATTCGAGGGCGTTGTCGAGGCAGGCGGTGTCGGACTGACCCTCATAGGAGATCGGCCACAGCTTCGAGATGTCGTTGCCGTAAAGCTCGCTGTCGAGCGAGGCCTGGCGGGCCGCCATCCAGTTGACGTTGCCGCGCAGCGTGTTGATCTCGCCGTTATGGGCGACCATCCGGTACGGATGGCTGAGCGACCAGGTCGGGAAGGTGTTGGTCGAGAAGCGCTGATGGACCAGCGCGAGCGCGCTCTCGAACCGCTCGTCCTTCAGGTCCGGGTAGTAGGCCGCGAGCTGGTCGGCCAGGAACATGCCCTTGTAGACGATGGTCCGGCAGGACAGCGAAACCGCGTAGTAGCTCGAGGCGCGCGGGTCGGCGCCGTAGATCTCGTTCGAGACCACCTTGCGCAGGATGAACAGCCGGCGCTCGAAATCATCCTCGCTCTCGATCGAGGGCGAGCGGCCGACGAACAGCTGCAGCTGCGCGGGCTCGGTCGGCTTGACGCTCTCGCCGAGCGAAGAATTGTCGGTCGGCACCTCGCGCCAGCCGAGGAAGGTCTGGCCCTCGTTCGTGACGACGCGCTCGAACACCGCCTTGACGTGAGCGATCGCCTCCGGATCGCGCGGCGCGAAGATGTGGCCGACCGCGTAGTGGCCGGGCTCCGGCAGGGTGAAGCCGAGCCGCTCGGCTTCGGCCGCGAAGAACTTGTGGGGGATCTGCACCAGCATGCCGGCGCCGTCGCCCGCCCGCGGGTCCGCGCCCACGGCGCCGCGATGCTCGAGGTTCTCGAGGATCTTGATGCCGTGCTCGACGATGGCGTGGCTCTTGCGGCCCTTCATGTCGACCACGAAGCCGACGCCGCACGAGTCCTTCTCATGGCGCGGGTCGTACAGGCCCTGAGCCGCCGGAAGACCGGAATCGATCGTATCCGGAGCCTTGCGCGTGGCGGTCGCAACGGGACCGGGGTTCCGAATGTCGCTCTCGCTGGTCTTCGTCATCGCCGTCCCTCGCGCTGGGTCGATCTTGAGGTCGCCCGCCATTCAGCCGCACGCACGCGTATGGCGGCCGAAACGGGACCGGCCGGTCCTCCGACCGCCCGCCGCCGCATCGTCCGCAATTCGCAGAACACAGCCGCAGTTCGCAAATGGACAGCCTTGCTGTCCTATCGCGCACCTTTAAGCAGAAAACCGTCGACCGGTAAAGCGCCCGCGTCAACCCGCCGGCGCTGGTGCGCGCCCTTCGCGACGGTGCGGCGCGCAAATAAAAAGGCGTCCCGGGTGACCCGGGACGCCCCGTCCTGGCGGCGCTGTTTCGCCGATTACGCGGCCTTCGCCTGCGAGTCGACCACCTGCGCGTCGATCTGGGCCGGCTTGGCGCCCGCGCCGATCGGGATGATCCGGGGCTTCTTGGCCTCCGGGACCTCACGCACGAGGTCGATGTGGAGCAGGCCGTTCTCCAGGCTCGCGCCCGTCACCTGGACGTGGTCGGCGAGCTGGAAGCGGCGCTCGAAAGCGCGCGCGGCGATGCCCTGGTGGAGAACGTCAGTCTTCCGCTCCTCGGCCGCCTTCTCGCCGCGGACGGTCAGCGCGCTTTCCTTGACCTCAATGTTGAGGTCCTTCTCGCTGAAGCCCGCGACCGCGACCGTGATGCGGTACGCGTTCTCGGCCGTGCGCTCGATGTTATAGGGGGGGTAGCCCGGGGTCGAAGCCTCACCGCCGGCCACGCTGTCGAGCAGCGAGAACAGGCGATCGAAGCCGACGGTCGAGCGGTAGAGCGGGGCAAGGTCGAACTGGCGCATCTCATATCCTCCTTATGAAGCGACATAAGCTCGGTCCGCCATGACGGCCGGACCGGATTTCACCTTTCGCCACAGCCGGTTGGCCTGTGACGAACGAAATTTGGGAAGTCCGCCCGCAAGCGTCAAGAGGGGTCCGGGACGGCGCCGGATATGTTTGCTAAGACGGGCCCGGAGCGGCCCGGCCGCGCGACGTTTCAACCGGGTTTGCAATGCCGTTCTCTTTGCCAGGACGCTCGGCCCCGCCGCGCGACGCGTTCGACACGCTGTTGTTCCCGCCGGGGGAGGGCGCTCCGGACGGCGGGCGCGTGCGGATCCTCTCCGCGGCCGACGGCGTGCGGCTGCGCGCGGCCTTCTGGAGGCCGCCGGGAACCGCCCGCGGCACGGTCTGCCTGTTCCACGGCCGCATCGAGTTCATCGAGAAATACGCCGAGATCATCGGCGACCTGCTGGGCCGCGGTTTCGCGGTCGCGACGCTGGATTTCCGGGGGCAGGGCGGCTCGCAGCGCCTGCTGCGAAACCCGCTCAAGGGGCATGTCGCCGACTTCGCGCAGTACCGCCTCGACGCCGAGGCGCTGATGCGCCAGCTCGTCTTCACGGACTGCCCGCCGCCGTTCTTCGCGCTCGGCCACTCGATGTCCGCGCCGGTTCTGCTCAGCCTTGCGGAGCGGCAGCCGCAATGGTTCGAGCGCATGGTGCTGATGGCGCCGCTGATCGGCCTGCGCCGCAAGGTCAATGGAAGATGGGCGCACGGGCTTGCGGCGGGGCTGTGCGGCGCGGGGCTCTCGGCGGCCTATGTGCCCGGCGGGATCGACCGTCCGATGTCCCTGCTGCCGTTCGAGGGCAACCCGGTCACCTCCGACCGAAAGCGCTACGAGCGGACGGCTGCGCTGATCCGGCACGCTCCCGAGCTTGGGCTCGGCGCGCCCACCATCGGGTGGCTGCACGCCGCCTACCAGGCGACGGCCGCGATCGTCCGGCGGGGGCGGCCCGAGTCCTTCCGGGTGCCGACGCTGATCATGACGGCCGGCGACGACCGCATCGTCGATCCGCTCGCCGGCGCGAGCTTCGCGGCGCGGCTCAGGGGCGGCGGACATCTGATAATGCGCGGCGCGCGCCATGAGATCATGAGCGAGCGCGACGACATCCGCGACCTGTTCTGGGCGGCGTTCGACGCTTTCGTGCCGGGCAGCCGCGAACTGCGCTGAGCGCAGTCAGGCGAGCGGGTCGGGACCGTAGCGGTTGGTCCTCCGCGACCCGCGCACGAAGCCGAGATAGACGAACAGCGCGAGGCTGACCGCGCCGCCGAGCACCGCCGCGTAGGTGGGCGCGAGGCCGAAATCGCCCCCATAGGCGATCGCCGCCGCGGCGACCAGCACGCCGAGCCCGAGCCAGCCATTGCGGCCGTGATCCTGGAAACGCCGCACCGACAGCGAGGCGAGCGTCAGCGCTGAGATCACGAAGGCGATCGAGGCGAGGATGAGAAGGGCCGTCTGGCTGTAGGGCTGCGCCAGCCAGCCGGCGGCGACCAGAAGGCCGCTGACGATCGCGGACGCAAGCGAGCGGCGCCAGTAGACGAGCCGCGGGATGCGGCCCGCGAAGCTCAGATAGTCGCGCCTCAGGCGGGCGAGCATGCCGGGGCTCAGCCGCGCGCGAGCCGCTCGAGCGCGGCCTCGTGCAGCCGCCGGTCGCCCGCAGCGACGATGCGGCCTCCGCGGCTGGCGGGCTCCCCCTCCCAGTTGGTCACCACCCCGCCGGCGCCCTCGATCAGCGGAATCAGGGCGACGATGTCGAACGGCTTGAGGTCCGCCTCGATGATGAGATCGACATGGCCGGAGGCCAGCATCGCGTAGGCGTAGCAGTCCGCGCTCCAGCGCGTCAGGCGGCTCTCGGCCGAGACCGCGTCGAACGCGGCGCGTTCCTCGGGCGTGAACATGGTCGGCGAAGTCGCCATCAGCATGGCGTCCTCGATCCTGCTGCAGGGGCGCGTTCTCAGCCGGCGCGTTCCGGCGGGGCCGCGATAGGACGCGCTCATGCCGTCGCCCGAGAAGCTTTCACCGATGAAGGGCTGGTGCATCAGCCCGAAGCAGGGCGTCCCGCGGCGCAGCAATCCGATCAGGGTGCCCCAGATCGGCATGCCGAGGATGAAGGAGCGCGTGCCGTCGATGGGGTCGAGGACCCAGACGAACTCGGCGTCAGTGGCCTGATCGCCGTGCTCCTCGCCGATCACGCCATGGCTCGGGAAGGTCTCCCGGATCATCGCGCGCATCACGCTCTCGCCGGCCTTGTCGGCGGCCGTCACCGGGTCGAAGCCCGCGCCGCGGCCCTTGTCCTCGACGCCGATGGAGGTTCTGAAGAAGGGCAGAATCGCCTGCGCCGAAGCGGAGGCGAGACGATCGACGAAGGCGGCGAAGTCGACTGCGGTCATCCGGGTGCATCCGCTGAGAAGCCGCTCCGGGAGCGCCCGGAGCGCCGTGTATATCGCCGATCACGCTGTCTGAGTGACGCGCAAAAAAATCGCCGGCTCATGCGACAGGCCGTCGCATCCGGCGATTAGAGCGTTTTGCCCTTGATTTTTGTGCGGCGCAGCCGCAGTTTATTGCGGCGCGGCATTGCGATCTTCGATCGTAGCGCCGCTGCCCTCCTTGGGCGTTTCCTCCCTAGACTTGGCCGCTCGCTTTACTGCGGGCGGCCTTTTTTTTAGGTCATTTTGTCCAGGCAGCGGGACATTGGCTTCATCCGTGGCGGATTGCAACGGTTTTTCTATCAGACGATAGGAGGCCCCGCGGCAGGCCCTATTCGGCCGCCGCGCGAGGCGATGCGAGCGCCCCGAAAGGCGCCGCGACCAGCTGCTCGATGAACGCCGTCAGCGTCTGCCGAAGCCGGTCGAAACCGTCGATCTTGGAGTGGCTCCGCTCGTCCATGTAGAGCGCGCGGTTGATCTCGATCTGCAATGCGTGGAAGTCGCTCGCGGGCGCGCCGTAATGCTCGGTGATGTAGCCGCCCGCATAGGGCCGGTTGCGCACCACGCTGAAGCCGAGCTCCCGCAGCGTCTCTTCCGCGAAGCCGATCAGAGCCGGAGAGCAACTCGCCCCGTAGCGGTCGCCGAGGACGATGTCCGCCCGGGAGCGCTCGTCGCGCGCCAGCCCCGCCGAGGGCATTGAATGGCAGTCCACCAGCACCGCGACGCCATGCAGCCGATGGGCGCGGGCCAGGACCCGTCGCAGCGTGCGGTGATAGGGTTTGTAGATGCCCTCGATGCGGTCGAGGGCCTCGCCCACCGGAAGGCGGGCGCCATAGATCTCCTGCGCCTCGCCCACGATCCGGGCGATCGTGCCGAGTCCTCCCGCCACCCTGAGCGAACGGGTGTTGGCGAAGGGCGGCAGCCGGCCCTCGAACATGCGCGGGTCGAGTTCGTAGGGCTCGCGGTTGACGTCCAGGAAGGCGCGCGGGAAGTGCGCGCGCATCAGCGGCGCGCCGAACGCGGGCGCGGCCCCGAACAGCTCGTCGACGAAGGCGTCCTCCGAGCGGCGGAGCGCCCGCGCGTCGAGCCGCGAGGCGGCGAGGAACCGGGCCGGATAGCGAGCCCCGGAATGCGGCGAGTTGAACGTCACGGCCGCCGGGGAGCCTTCAGGCTCGATGACCTCGAATGCCGGGTCGAGGAGATCCGGTTCGTCCAAGAAAGTCGCTTTCCTCAAGGCCGTCGGCGGCGTCGATCGGGCGATTGTGGCCCGCGGCATGCGCCGCTGTCCATCACCGCCTCGGCGGAAACGATCTGTTTACCAAACCGTCCCCTTATGGGATGAATCCGTGGTCCTCGCGCGAACATGCAGAGCTCTTTCTCAGTGAACGCCAACACCAAGATCCTCCTCGCCGAAGACGACGACGACATGCGCCGCTTTCTGGTCCGCGCGCTGGAAAACGCCGGACACTCGGTCGTCTCCTTCGACAACGGCCTGGCGGCCTATCACCGGCTGCGGGAAGAGCCGTTCGAGCTGCTCCTCACCGACATCGTGATGCCGGAGATGGACGGCATCGAGCTCGCGCGGCGCGCCACCCAGCTCGATCCGGACATCAAGGTGATGTTCATCACGGGTTTCGCGGCGGTCGCGCTGAATCCCGATTCGCAGACGCCGAAAGACGCCAAGATCCTGTCGAAGCCGTTCCACCTGCGCGAGCTGGTGACCGAGGTCGACAAGCTTCTGGCCGCCTGAGGGCGCCCCTCTGCTTTCCTCACGCGACATCGTTCCGCTGACGCTGATCGTCGGCGCGATTCTGCTTTGGGCGACCGGCGCTCTAGACCGCCTCGGCCTTGAGGGCGCGGGCGACGGGCTCGCGATGGGCGCAGCCATCTGCACGCCGCTCTGGCTGCTCCGGCTGTGGCGAAGCCGGCGGTCCTGACGGAAGCGACCAACAGCGCGTCCGCCGCTTGCCAGCCCTGTGGCGATCCGATATAGCCGCGCTCACTTCGGGGCCATCCCGCACGGGCCCCGGAACGACATATCGCCGGCCTTCGGATCGGCGAATGGGCGTGTAGCTCAGCGGGAGAGCACTACCTTGACATGGTAGGGGTCACAGGTTCGATCCCTGTCACGCCCACCACTTTCCAAGCCCCTGCGCAGCAGGGGCTTGGGCGGTTGTTGACGAGCAGGCCGGCGACATCAGCCGAGCCTTGCTCGTCACTTTTTTGCGCGGAATTTGCGCGGATCATCGTTTTCCCCTGTTCCGAAGTCCGCGTCGTCCCGCGAATCGTCGGCGAGCCTGCCTTCACCCCCGTTACACAGAATGTAACGGGTCCCGCCGACGTCGATCGCGCGACGGGATACGTGTTATCTTTACAGGAACATGCCGCCTCGGCAAAGGTGCCGCCATGTCAATCCCTCCGCCACCGAGTCGCGCCCCAAGGCGCCCGCGTCGCCCCCAGGGGATTTGGCTGAAGGAGATCCTGCCGCATTTCGCGGACTACAAGGCCGCGCCGAACGGCGGGAAGATGAAGTTCGTGCGCCAGCTCAGCCAGAAGCTGGGGCAGGCGGAGAACACGACCCGACGGCAGCTCGCCGCCCTGATCTTTCTCGAAAAGCGCAAGGTTGATCTGCGTCGGATCGCGGAAAGCGCTCCGGCATTGATGTCGATTGAAGCGGTGGCGCGGGCGGGGCGGGTCGATTACCGGGAGGAGGGGCGGCTACTGCGCGAACTCCTCGAAGGCGCAGGAAGCGCGAAAGGCTTCCGCGCAGCCGTCGGCAAGATCGGCCGTGATCGCGACGTCGAGGGGGCGCGTGACGAAGACTGGGTGGGCCTTCTCCGCCACGTGGTTCCCCGGCCGGACCAGCCGTTTGAGGTCCGATATGCGAGGGCGGCTTTCGCGCCCTCGGCGATCATCCAGCAGGACGGAGTGCGTAGCGCGGTCATCCTTGCTCAGCGCGACGACCCCTATCTCAATGACAGCCAGTACGGCGTGCTGATCGAGGCGGCGGTCCTGCGTTCGCTTGTCCGCTACGACTGGACCCATCTAATCGCCGATGTGGAGTTGCCGGAGCTCGACGACACCTGCGCCTCTTTCAAGCCGGAGATCGCGAAAATTTTCACGTGGAGACGCGCTCGGCTCGGTCGTGACTGGTTCATCGACGGAGCGCGCGAGCGCTACGAGAGCGTGGAGCTGCTCGAGCAGGACATGGAGATGCTCGGAAGGCTGAAATTCTGAGACGCCCAGCGGCGTACAAACCCTCCTCTGCGCTTTTGGCCCAGATGCCGACGCCTTACTCCAAGGGCCATCGACTCTGTAACACATGTGTGTCAAAAATGGAGGCACATTAAAAAGATTCGCTGGAGCTAAGATGTCCCCTTCTCCTGTGTCCGACTGGCCAGAGATACTGACGGCCGCCGAAGTCGCCGTGCGTCTGCGCATCTCGAAAGCCACCGTTTTGCGCCTCGCGAAGCGCGGCGCCATCCGTCCCTTGCCGCTGACCGGGCGCCGGATGTTCACGGCCGCGGCCGTACGAGCCTATCTGGGCTCGTGACAATGGCCGGCGCCACTTACAAGCTGATCGAGAAAATCGGCCCTTGGTCCGTCTTGAAGCATTCGGCGACGGGGCGGTTCTATGTCGGATGGTATGACGCGGAGGCTCAGGGCGGCCGTCGGCGGGCATTGCATACAGACAGCCTCTCTGAGGCATGCGCACGGGTGACGTCGCTGCTCGAGCGCGGCGTGCAGGGCGATCCCAAGGATGGGCTCGCCGAAAAGCCGCTCAAGACCGTGGCCGAGGTGCTGGAATGGCACAGGCCTTACGTCGTAGACTTGCCTCGCGAGAGGCTGAGCTCATCCACATCAGGCTGATGCTCGCCGCGCCGATCGCCAGCCGCTCAGTGGCGGCCCTTGTGCCGTCCGATTTCGAGAAATTGAGGGACCTTTGGGAATCGAAGAAAGCCGCCGTGACGACGATTGGACGCCGGCTGACGACGCTGAGAAGCGCGCTGCGGCGGGCGGCGGCGGATAACCGGCTGACGGTTGCGGTCGCCCCGAAGGTGCCGGAGTTCAGGACGAAGAACCATCTCCGCGCCGCGCCGACGAAGGGCCAGCCTTGCGACGTTGCAGGCCTGGCTTCGCTCTACGACGCGGTGGAAGACCACCACCTGATGCTCTTCTTGGCGCTCGGTTTCAGCACGGGCGCACGAACGGGCAGCTTGATTGGACTCGAAGGCAAGCAGTTCGACCTCGAGACCGGCCTCGTGAACCTGAACCCCGCTGGCCGCCTCCAGACCGCCAAGTACCGGCCGATCCTGCCGATTCATCACCTGCTTCGCCCATGGCTTTCGGAGCTGCCCAGCGGGCGACTGATTCGTTGGCGCGATCAGCCCGTCGTCAACGTGAAATCGGGCCTGCGAAACGCGGTGCGCCGCGCCGGTCTCCCGGCCCGCGTCAACGGCTACTCGCTGCGCCACAGCGTCGGACGCTTCCTGCGCCGCTACGGGGTGGATAGCGAACAGATCGCGGTCTGGCTCGGGCATGCAAAGCCGCCGGAGAATTTCGAGACCACCCTCATCTATAGCCCCTACGACCCGGATTATCTGCGCGACGCGAAGGCGGCTGTCGAAGCGTTGTTCGCCGAGATCGCCGGAAGAGCGAAGCGTCCGCTGCTGACCCCTCCGGAAGAGGTGACGGCCGCCTTGGCGCGGATGCGCGCACAGGATCGGTGACGGCGAGATGAAGGAAAGTACGGCGGCGGCCTACCGAGCTCGTGAGAAGTTGCTGCGGGCGGAAGCTCGTTCTTTCGGGAGGGCAGGGGACGACGAGGACTTCGTGGCTTGGCTGATCGACGTGAAGCGCCACGGACTGAAGCCGGCGTCCTGGCGCCAATATCGGTCGGCGGCTGTGTTCGTCCTGCTCAAGGCGGCGGGCGGTAAGCAACCCAGGACTTTGCAGATTTTCGAGCGCTTGAGGAGCGCCGGACCGTCGCCTGGCGGGAGCCTGCCGAAGACATCGGCCAAAAAGGCAAAGCATTGCTCCGCCAGCGACGCAGACCGGATCGTCGCGCGCGCTTACGCGGATGGCGCCAAGAACGCACGTGGGCTTGCTCTTTTCGTGAGGGCGGCGAGGATCACCGGCTTGCGTCCGTCCGAATGGCCTTTCGCCAGGCTCGAGGAGATGGTTGGCGAGGCTGGCGCATGGCGCCTCATCGTTGCGTGTGCAAAACACGACGCGGTCCGTGCTCACTCAGCCACGCGCACGCTCATCTATCGGAACCTGCCTGCGGCGGATATCCGAGCGCTTCAAGGCTGGCTGAAAGTCGTCGCCGACGCTGTCTCGACGGGACGTTATCGCAACCTCCAGAGCGCTCTGTCCTCGCTCATGTACCGCACGGCGAAAGCGGTGTTCCCGAGGCGAATGCGGCGGCCGACGCTCTACTCGTTCAGGCACGAGGCTGCCGCCGATTTCAAGGCTGCTTATACCTCAGCCAACGATGCAGTGGATCAGCGGCTCGCGGGGGCCGCAAAGGTGGCGGCGCTGCTGGGCCACGCGAGCGACCTCACTGCCACGCAGCATTATGCTCGCCCCAGAGGTAAACGGGGGTCAGGGAGGGCGCCGGTCCCCGAGCCGGAGCCCGCCGAAGTCGCCCGCGTCCGGCGACGGCTCCAGGAATCTCACGAAAAGAGACTGCGTCCGCGTGCTTCCAAAGTGGGCGCATCATTCTAGTGGACCTACCCGGACCAGGACCGCCGACGCCCGATGAAGGTTACGCGGTCAGCGCCTTGCATCCTGGAGGAAGGAAGGGCCCTTGATGGCGATGCGACCCTGGAGCGGGGTCGTCGAGGACGTGCCGCGGATCGCGGCTGATGTGAGACGAGGGCCGGAACGGGCGGGTTTCGCGGTCGGCGATGGCGAAGCCCCTTGGTTTCAGGCCGACATCGAGACCTACGGCGCCATGATCCTCGCCCCTCGACTGCCCAAGCTCGACGGGCTGAGCGCCCTCAAGAAACTGATGGGAGCCAACAACTTGCTCCCGATCCTGATCCTCGCCGGGACGTTTGGCGCTGATCTCTGCCTTCGGAGGGCCGGAAAGGGCCTTCGTCGCGGTTGTCGATGAGGATCAAGCTACTGCAATTCCTTGTTTTTCTCTACCCCACTTTTGTTCTCTTTGCCGGTCTTTTTGTCCCAGAACTGTCCCAAAAACCAAGGCTGGTATGGTCAGGTGCTGAGCGCCCGCGCCGCACGGCGCCCGCTCGGCGCCAAGAACGGACTTTGGCCTCTATTCCCAAACCGGCATCGGGTGGAGCCAGCGAAAGTGTTCGGTATCAATGACGATCTTCGAGCACTGCGAGAGAGTGATCTCCCGCCTGTTGCATCAGGAGGCTGGCGGGAGATCCAAAGTTAGAGGCAGGGGCCCCTGTAAGTGTCTGAATTCAAATTTAGCCGACATCCAAAGCCGGCCCAGAGTTGGGTAGCCTATTCACCCAGAGTTGGGAACTAGAAGTACGCCGCCAGCCGGCGGCCGCACGGGCTTCGCAACAAGCGCCTTCGCTCTCGTCGAATTAGGTAGCGCCGGCCCCAAAGGTCGAGATCGCGATCAAGGGAAGGCTGACCGACACTCCAATGAGGGCCGGCCCATCTGGGAGAGCGTTATGGAAGAGCGATTCCTCACCGACGGCGACGACTACTATCTCGACGAGGCGAGCAGGTTCACCGGCATCGTGCACGGTCGCGCGGGCGACGACGAGATCCACGCGACGTCGGAGCGCGAGATCTTCGGCGATGAAGGCAACGACACGATCTTTGCGAACGACGCGTCTACAATCGCGCACGGTGGGACGGGCGATGACGTGCTCCATGGGAGCATCTTCCAAGGAGTTCTCTACGGGGACGATGGTGACGATCTGCTGATCGGAACCGCCCAGCGCGATCGGAACACCAGCAACGCCATGTACGGCGGCTCCGGCGACGACCACATCATCCAGGGCGGAACGCCCGCAGGCCTTTCTGGGGGGGACGGCGACGACCTGATCGAGATCACCACGCGGGCCACCGTCGACGGCGGAAGCGGCGACGACGTCGTCAGATATTTCCATCATACGGTTTCGCCGTTCGCGCAGCCAATCTTCATCGAGCTCGGGGACGGCGACGATTTCGTCGACGGCGCCTCAAGCTTTCCCAGTCCCTATACGTCCCAGACGTATATCGCCTTTACGAACGGGGGAGCTGGGGATGACACCGTCGTCGCTGGTTCGGGCCAGGACCGCTTCAACGGCGGCGAAGGCGTGGATGAAATCTCCTACGCCTTCGAGACCGCAGCCGTGTCGGTCGACCTCGGCGCCGGGGTGGCCGCCGGCGCCGCGGCTGGAGATCAGTGGACCTCCGTCGAAAATGTGACAGGGACGGCGTTCAACGACACCATTACGGGCGACGGGGCGGCGAACCGCCTCAGCGGCGGTAGGGGGAAGGACGTCCTGGCCGGTGGAGCTGGCGACGACACGCTGGACGGCGGTGTCGGCGCCGACACCATGCAAGGAGGCCGTGGGGACGATGACTACTACGTCCAGCACGTCGCTGACCGGGCGCTGGAAGCCACCGGTGAGGGCGACGATCGCGTCCTGAGCTCCATCAGCTACGCCCTGACAGGCCAGTACGTCGAGCGGCTTCGTCTCACAGGAGAGAATGATGCCGACGCTCTGGGGAACACGCTCAAGAACAAGATCGCCGGCAATGACGGGGACAATGTGATCGACGGCTGGAAAGGATCTGACCGCCTCTGGGGCGGCGGTGGCCACGACACCTTCGCCTTCACGGCGGGGCTGAAGGCGTCCAACGTCGACACGATCAACGACTTCGTTTCCACAGACGACACGATCCGGCTCGAGAACACGGTGTTCGTCGGTCTCGCCGATGGCGCGCTGGCGGCGGACGCGTTCTATGTCGGCGCTGCGGCGCACGACGCAGACGATCGCATCATCTACGATCAGGCCTCCGGCTCCCTGTTCTTCGACCGCGACGGCATAGGCGCGACCTACGCGGCCGTGCGCTTCGCCGTCCTGGCGAACCATGCGACGATCGATGCGGATGATTTCAGCGTGACGTGATAACGCGGCCGCCGAAGGCGCCCGTCGGCGACGGCGGGGCCCCTCTGTGCTCACCCCAAGCAGCGGTCATATTCTAGGTCGGGTGCGGTTCATTTCGCGACGGGCCGCTAGCTGGGGCTCAGCCTCAGTGTGATGATGCCAGCGATGACTAGGGCCGAGACTCATAACCAGTAGCTGACGATCGCGGCGATGTGGACGCGGCGAGGAAGCTGGTGGCGTTACGGTCGTAGCGGGTTGCGACGCGTCGGAAGTCTTTGAGGCGGCAGAACATGCGCTCGATGGCGTTGCGGTCGCGGTAGAGAACCGGCGAGAAGCAGGGCTTCC
>NZ_JBJKEX010000350.1:0-3164 GCF_045505405.1 Hansschlegelia beijingensis
CGCGCCGCTCGGCAAGGGCGACGTCGACATGACGATCGCGATCCGCGACCTGCCGCTCAAGCTCGTGAACGCGGTGCGGCCGGATCTCCCCATGCGCTGCGCCGGTATGGTGGCGGTCCGCATCGTCCTCGAAACGGTGTCGAACCAGGGAATCCGCACCGGCTCCACGATCGCCGGAAAGGCCGTCGTGGGCCGCATGTCCCACCGATAGACCGCGCGGGCGACAGGGCCTGTCGCGGTGATCCGCGTGTCCCGCTCGGTCGGCCCCCGGAAGCTGATGACGCCGGGCGAGCGCATCACGGGGGGCGGGGGAAGCTGCTCGGCCGTCACGCCGAAAGCCTCGATGGTGACCGTGCGCCGCGTGGTCTCTCCGCGCGGAACGTGGTTGGGGTCCGACGCCCACTCGTCCGTGACCCGAACCTCGCTCGCCGGAAGCCACCAGGCGGCGGGGTCGGACGGCCCCCCGGGACCGTTCCATTTCGCGATGTTGATCGTGACTGGCGGCGACTTCACCTCGAGCTCCCGGCTGCCGACTCCGTCGACCACGCTCAGTTTGTGGGTGAAGCTGCCGATCGTGAGGGGGCCGCTCTTCTCGGCGAACACCGCGATCACCCGCTCGTAGCCGGTGGCGGAGAAGCCGCCGAAGTTCGTCTCGAACGCCCTGTCCATGGTCAGGTGCATCCAGCCGAAATCGGTCAGCGACGGCTGCAGCAGATGCTGGATCTTGATCCTCGGCCGATAGGTCCCGCGGATGCGCACGAGGATCAGCTCGTTCGGGTAAGGGTCGACGCCATGGGTCTCGGGCAGGACCTCTAGCTTGACGTCATCGAAGATCGATCGCTCCTGCGCGACCGCCGGCGCCGCGGCGAGCATGGGCCCCGCCAGCAGGATCGCGAGCGCAAGGAGACGCCTCTTCGCCACGGGGGTCATGCTCCTCTCCGGAACAGCATGAGCAACGGAAAAGCCGCTGCGAAAAGCAGCCAGCGCCCGAAATCGTACCAGGCGAGCGAGGCGTATGCGCCGGGGCCCAGCCTCTGCGCCGCTCCGCGCGCGAGCCGGTCTTCGACCGGCGCGAGCTGCTCGATGTCGGAGGCGGTTCCTCCGCCGATGGAGGCGAGCGCGTCGAGTTCAGGGCGCCCTGCGGGCTTCGGTCCCGGGGGAGCCGCGGAGGGCGCCTTGGGCGCGACGTAGAGAGCGTGAACGGCGTGGCCTTCATTGGCGAGGGCGCGGGCTTCGTTCCGCGCGCCTTCGTCGATGCCGCCGCCGTCCGTGATGAGGATCACGTCGCCCGACACGACCTCCGCGTCCGTCAGCGTCTTCCGCGCCAGGGCGAGCGCGCGGGTGGGGGCGCTGCCGAGATCAGGCACGGCGCCGCCGTCGAGCGAGAACAGCGTGGTCTCGAGCCCCTTTCGGTCGGTGGTGGGCGGACTCACCAGATAGGCGTCGCCCGCAAACGCGATGACGGCGACCTGCCGTGAGCCTCCGGCTTCGGCCGCCTCGAGCGCCGCGATCTTGGCGTCGCGGAACTGCGGGCTGTCGGCGACGGAACGCGAAAGATCGAGCGCGATGATGATCGTGTCGAGGTTGCGGAAGCTCGCGGTCTGACTGCGCTCGGCCGCCGGACCCACGAGGGCGAGCGCGATCAGGGCCGATCCGGCTGCGGCGAAGGCCGCACCTCCGCCTTTTCCGGCCACGACCGCTCCGCGCCGCGTGAGGGCCTCCAGCAGATGCGGATCGACCGCTCTTCGCCAATCGCCGACGCCGCCCGCGCGACGGATGGCGGCCAGCATGGCCAGCGCCGCGACCGGCAGACCCAGGATCCACCAAGGCCTCAGCAAAGCGAGGCCGAAGACCTCGATCATGGACCTCGTCTCCGGGTCAGCACGGTGGCGGCGGAGGCCAGGAAAGCGAGGGCGGCGGGCCAGGGCCAGAGCTCTCGCCAGATCGGCGCCGGCGGCGCGATCGACCGGGTGGGCTCGATCTCGTCGATCACGTCGATCGCCGCCTTGAGGTCGTCGCTGGTCTTCACCCGAAAGGCGCGGCCGCCGCTTGCCGAGGCGATCGCCTCCAGGGTCTGAACGTCGACCACGTCCGGGTTGTAGTCAGCCTCGCCGAGGGCGCGGGGGCCCATGGCGATGGTGTGCACGCGGACGTTCATCTCGGCGGCCAGTCTCGCGACGTCCTTCGGCGCGGAGTTGCCGGCGTTGTTGACGCCGTCGGAGAGCAGCACCACCACCCGCGACTTCGCGTCGGTCGACGCCAGCCGGCGCAGGGCGAGGCCGAGCCCGTCGCCGATCGCGGTGGAGCGGCCCACAAGGCCGATGACGAAGCCGTCCAGCGACCGCGCGACGGCTTCGACGTCATAGCTCGGCGGCGACACGACGGCCGCTCGATCCGCATAGGCCACGACGCCGACGCGGTCGCCGGCGCGACTGCGGATGAACCGCGCGCCGAGCGTCTTGACCACGTCGAGCCGGCGCACCGTGGCGCCGTCGAGCGCGAAATCCGTTCGCTCCATACTGCCGGAAAGGTCGAGCGCCATGATCAGGTCGCGCCCCGTGGTGGGCAGCGCCTGGGCGGGCAGCACGACCTGCGGGCCGGCGAGGGCGGTCACGAGCGCGATCCAGGCGATCCACGCCAGCGCTGTCTTGCCGGTCGAGGCGACGGCCGATGCTTCGGCGTCTCCATGCGGACCGGCGACGGTGCCCGGAACCTTCAGCGCGCCGCCCACCCGGCCCTCGGCCGGCAGGAAGCGCCGCACGAGGAGCGGCAGCGGCAGCAGGAGAAACAGCAGGGGCGTCGCGAACTGCCACATCCGTCAGCGCCGAAGGCCGGAAAGCAGCGTCGCGAGCCGGCGATCGATCTCACCCTCTGCGTCGCCCGTGTCGTCCGGGCGCACATATAGGCCGGTGGCGAACACCCGCCCGGCGCCGGAGGTGAAGAAGTCCGTGCGCAGCACCCGGTCTAGCGTCTCGCCCCAGGCGGGACCCTCGCGGCGGGCCGCTTCGTCGCCGTCGACCGTCCTCACCACCCGGCGCAGCAGCGCGGCCTGCGCCGCGAGCCCGACCCCGAACGCGTAGGTCAGGGTGATGAGCAGCGGGACATTGACCCCGAAGGCGCCGACCAGCGTCGGATTCTCGGTCGCCGCGCGGAGATAGGCGCCG
>NZ_JBJKEX010000351.1:0-3141 GCF_045505405.1 Hansschlegelia beijingensis
TCTCGTCCAGCACCTCTACCTCGACGCCCAGGGCCTCGAGTTCCTGGGCGCGCCTGGCGAACTCCTTCGGCGTCAGCACGTTCGGCGGCTCGTTCACCAGCGGAGGGCCAGCGCCGTGCGGCTCGGGGCTTCGGCGAAGGCGCCGAACTCGCCCGGCGTTCCGGCGTGCGGGCGCGGAATGAGGCCGCGCCGGGAGATCGCGTGAATCGGGCCGCTATGTCCGCGCGCGTCCAGCGACGCCACGATGTCCGCCATGGCGAGCCCGCATCCCACGATCAGCAGGCGGGAGTCCGGGGGGAGTCGGCGCAACGCCTTGCCGGTCATCGCGTTGCGGATCAGCCGCGGATCGCCGGCGAAATGCGCGAGCGGCGGCGGGGCGGCCGGCGCCGGATGGCTGGCGGCGAGCGCAACGAAGTCCGCCTGCAGGGCGGCGCCTTCGGCGAGCTCTATCCGGTAGCCGTCGACGGTCTCGTGGACCGCCGACGCACTGTCGCAGAGATGTTCGATCTCGCCGGTCAGGAGGAACGGCTCGATCGTTTCGGCGGCGTAGCGGCCGAACAGGTTTCGACGCGGAAACTTCCGGCCGTCCGGCAGCGTCGCCTCGGGGTCGTCGCGCAGCGCCCCGTCGGCCTTCAGCCAGCGGTCGAAATGGCAGGGGTCGGACGGCAGGAAGCTCATGCGCGACGCCGGCACGTTGGTCCGGTGCGCCGGATCGGGCGTCGAGTAGGCGAGGCCGCCGCCGAGCTGCGACCGCGGCTCGATGACGACGATCCGGAACACGTCCGGCGCCCGTCGGGCCAGCTGATAGGCCAGCGCGGCGCCGACGAAGCCGCCGCCGATCACCGCGACCAGCGGCCGGGCGCTCTCGCTCACGACTCGGCGATCCGCAGCTCGGGCCGCGCGGCGTTCGCGATCGTCTCGCCGAACGGGCCCATGTTGACCGGGACGGGCCGGTGGCCGGTCTGCGTCGCCAGCGGAAGCAGCGGGAACACCAGCTCCGCCACGCGATAGGCCTCCTCGAGGTGCGGGTAGCCGGAGAGGATGAAGGTGTCGACGCCGGCCGCCATGTACTCCTTCATGCGCGTCGCGACCGTCTGCGGATCGCCGACCAGCGCGGTTCCGGCGCCGCCGCGCACCAGGCCGACGCCGGCCCACAGGTTCGGGCTGACCTCGAGCCTGTCGCGCCGCCCGCCATGCAGGGCGGCCATCCGCTGCTGTCCCACCGAGTCCATGCGGGCGTAGACCTTCTGCGCGGCCGCGATCGTCTGGTCGTCGACCTGGCTGATCAGCCTGTCGGCGGCGGCCCACGCCTCGGCGTTGGTCTCGCGCACGATCACGTGCAGACGGATGCCGAAGGTGACCTTCCGGCCGATGCGATCCGCCAGCGTCCGCACGCCTGCGATCTTCTCCGCGACCTGCGCCGGGGGCTCGCCCCAGGTCAGGTACTTGTCCACATGAGCGGCCGCGACGTTGGTCGCCGCCGGGGACGAGCCGCCGAAATACAGCGGCGGGCCGTCCTTCTGGTGCGGCTCGAACAGCAGCTTGCCGCCTTCGATCCGCAGGTGCTCGCCGGCATGGTTCACGGTCCTGCCGCGCAGCAGGTCGCGATAGATCTCGAGGAACTCGTTCGTGACCTCGTAGCGCTCGTCATGGTCGAGGAAGACGCCGTCGCCGGCGTTCTCGACCGGGTCGCCGCCGGTGACGACGTTGATCAGAAGCCGGCCGTTCGAGATCCGGTCGAGGGTCGCGGTCATGCGCGCAGCGACCGTGGGGGACTGCAGCCCCGGCCGCACCGCCACCAGGAAGCGAAGCTGCTGCGTCAGCGGCGCGAGCGCCGAGGCGACGACCCAGCTGTCCTCGCAGGATTTGCCGGTCGGCAGCAGGACCCCGAAATAGCCGAGCCGGTCGGCCGCCTGCGCGACCTGCGTGAGATAGCTCAGGTCGACGGCGCGGCCGCCCTTCGCGGAGCCGAGATAGCGGCCGTCGCCATGGGTCGGCAGGAACCACAGCACACTGGCCTGATGCGCGGCGTGACGGCTCATTTCGCGACCTCCGCGGTCTTGAGCTTCAGGACGGCGTCTTCGACGACGATGGGCTTTGGCAGGAGCTTCAGCTTCAGGAAGGCGTCGGCGATGCGCTGCTGGGCGGCGACGACCTCCGGCGTGACCGGCCGGACGCCCAGCCCCTGGCGGGAGATCGCGGTCGTGAGCAGCGGCGCCGGGATGCCGACGAGCGGCGCGAGCTCGGCCGCGGCCGCCGCCGGGTCCTTCGCCACCCATTCCTCCACCGCGCGCAGCTCTTCGAGCACCGCCCGCAACACGTCTTCATTGTCCTTCGCGTAGTCGCGCGAGGTCAGGAAGAACTGGTGGTTCTCGACGATGCCGGTCCCGTCCGTCAGCACCCGCGCGCCCGCCGCTTCCGCGGCCGCGTAATAGGGGTCCCACACCGACCAGGCGTCGACCGATCCGCGCGTGAAGGCGGAGCGCGCGTCGGCCGGGGCCAGCCAGGACAGCGTCACGTCGGAATAGGGCACGCCGCCCTTCTCGAGCGCCTTCACCAGCAGGTAGTGGCTGTTGGAGCCCTTCGCGACCGCGATGTTCTTGCCCTTGAGGTCGGCCAGCGTCCGGATCGGGCTGTCCTTCGGGACGAGGATCGCCTCGCCCCGCGGCGAGGCTGGATCGTTCGCCACATAGGCCAGCCTGTCGCTCGCCGCCTGGGCGAAGATCGGCGGCGCCTCGCCGGTCGTGCCGAAGTCGATCGCCCCGGCGTTGACGGCCTCCAGCAGAGGCGGGCCGAACTGGAACTCGGCCCATTTGACCGTGACGCCGAGCGGCTTGAGCTTCTCTTCGAGCGTGCCCTTGCCCTTCAGCAGGATCAGGGTGCCGTATTTCTGGTAGCCGATCCGCAGGACGCGGTCGGCCGCGGAAGCGCCCGGAACGCCTGCGGCGGCGGCGAGCAGCGTCGCCGCGAGGGACAGGCGGATGAGGCGGGAAAGCTTCGTCATCTGGTTGATTCCTGAAGACGGCGCATGAGCCGTTTGTGCTGTTGATCAGGCGCAGGCAGCGGCCTCGGCCGCTGCGGGAAGGCGGCTGCTACATCGGCGCCGGTCTCCAGCCGGGGCCCCGGCCGCGCGGACGTCGC
>NZ_JBJKEX010000352.1:0-3135 GCF_045505405.1 Hansschlegelia beijingensis
GCGCGCCTTCATCTCGGCCTCCAGCTCGCCCGCGAAGGCGCGGAACTCCGCCACGTCCAGCACCAGCCCGCCCCCGTCGGTCAGGATCACCAGGCTGCCGGTGTCGCGCGCCTCTCCGGCGAGCGCCTCAAGCTCGGGGCGGCACAGACGGATCAGCCGCTCGCTGCGCTCGTGATGCTCGCGCAGCGCGGCGGAGCCGACCGGCTCGATGCGCGGCTCGGCGTGGCTGTCGAAGCCGCGCTCCACGCAGCGCCGCCACGAGCGCAGGATCGACGGCGGCACCACGCCCATCGGCTCCGCGTGGCGATCGAAGAAGTCACGGCGCGCCTGCATCAGATCGGCGCGCGGGGTCGCGGCGCTCATCGGCGTTCGTCCCTTGTGTCGCGCTTTGCGACATGTCGCAGCGTTGATCGCCGCTGTATGCGACAGTTTGGCGCCGAACGCCCGACGGAGTCCACAGCGCGCCCGGTGGGCGGCGCAGGTGCGAGCCCGGAAGCCGTTCCGGCGCAGGCGCTTGCCGCAGCGCAGCGTGACTTGTCCCGCGGCGGCCAGCGCCTTGGCACGAACGCTGCGATGGCGGGGCCAGCCTCAACAACAAGCCTGGGAGGGAGTGACATGAACAAGCCCGAACGCATGGACGCCTTCGTCCGCTCGCCGTTCAAGGAGCGCTACGACAACTTCATCGGCGGCAGGTTCGTCGCGCCGGTCGGCGGCCGCTATTTCGAGAACACCAGCCCGATCACCGGCAAGAAGGTCTGCGAGGTCGCCCGCTCGCAGAAGGAGGACATCGAGCTCGCGCTCGACGCCGCCCACAAGGCCAAGGACGCCTGGGGCCGCACCTCGCCGGCCGAGCGCGCCGGCCTGCTGCTCAAGATCGCCGACGTGATGGAGCAGAACCTCGAGGCGATCGCGCTCGCCGAGACCTGGGACAACGGCAAGCCGATCCGCGAGACAATGGCGGCCGACATTCCGCTGGCGATCGACCACTGGCGCTATTTCGCCGGCTGCGTCCGCGCCCAGGAAGGCGCGCTGTCGGAGATCGACCACGACACCATCGCCTACCACTTCCACGAGCCGCTCGGCGTGGTCGGCCAGATCATCCCGTGGAACTTCCCGATCCTGATGGCGGTCTGGAAGCTCGCGCCGGCGCTCGCCGCCGGCAACTGCGTGGTGCTGAAGCCCGCCGAGCAGACCCCGGCCTCCATCATGGTCCTGATGGAGCTGATCGCCGACATCCTGCCGGAGGGCGTGCTGAACGTCGTCAACGGCTTCGGCCTCGAGGCCGGCAAGCCGCTCGCCTCGTCGAACCGGATCGCCAAGATCGCCTTCACGGGCGAGACCACGACCGGCCGGCTGATCATGCAGTACGCCAGCCAGAACCTGATCCCGGTCACGCTCGAGCTCGGCGGCAAGTCGCCGAACATCTTCTTCCAGGACGTGACGGCGGAAGACGACGACTTCTTCGACAAGGCGATCGAAGGCTTCGTGATGTTCGCGCTCAACCAGGGCGAGGTCTGCACCTGCCCGAGCCGGGCGCTGGTGCACGAGAAGATCTACGACCGCTTCATGGAGAAGGCGCTGAAGCGCGTCGAGGCGATCAAGCTCGGCTCGCCGCTCGATCCCGCCACCATGGTGGGCGCCCAGGCCTCGAGCGAGCAGCTCGAGAAGATCCTGAGCTACATCGACATCGGCAGGCAGGAAGGCGCCGAAGTGCTCGCCGGCGGCGGCCGCAACGAGCTCGAGGGCGATTTCGCGGGCGGCTATTACGTCAAGCCGACCGTGTTCAAGGGCCACAACAAGATGCGGATCTTCCAGGAGGAGATCTTCGGCCCGGTGCTCTCGGTCACGACCTTCAAGGACGACGCCGACGCGATGTCGATCGCCAACGACACGCTCTATGGCCTCGGCGCCGGCGTGTGGACCCGCGACATCAACCGCGCCTACCGCTTCGGCCGCGGCATCCAGGCCGGCCGCGTCTGGACCAACTGCTACCACGCCTACCCGGCGCATGCGGCGTTCGGCGGCTACAAGCAGTCCGGCATCGGCCGCGAGACCCACAAGATGATGCTCGACCACTACCAGCAGACCAAAAACATGCTGGTCAGCTACAGCCCGAAGAAGCTCGGCTTCTTCTGAGAGCGGCTCGAGGTCGGGGACTTGGGGGCGGCTTCGGCCGCCCCATCTGTTTGCGCTCGAACCCTGCGAGGAGAGCCGCAATGCCTTTCGTGACGTCGGCCGTGACGGATGCGGCGGAGCCGCTGTCCTACCCGTTCCGGACGCGCGACGAGGCGCTGCTGAAGGCGATCGAACTCTCCGATCGCGGGGTGGAGAACGTCTCCGTCGCCGATCTCGACAGCGGCGAGGTGCTCACCGGGCCCGAACTTCTGGGCGTGCTGCGAAGCATCGCGGCCGAAGGCTCCTGAGCGCGGGAGCGTTCGCCCTCAGTCGGCCGCTGCCGGCCGCTCGCTCTTCACGAAGTCCACGAAGGCCCTGAGCGGCGCCGGCATCAGGCGGCGGCTCTGGTAGTAGAGCATCGGGCCGGAGAACTCCTGCCACCAGTCCTCGAGCACCGGAACGAGCGCCCCGCTCGCCAGATCATCGGCCAACGCCTCGCCGAAATGCCCGATGATCCCGAGGCCGCCGCGCGCCGCCGCGATCTGCATCTCGAAGGTCGAGGCGACAAGCGGCCCCTCGGGCGGGACGCGGATGACCTCGCCGTCGCGCTCGAACTCCCAGATCGCGAGCGCCCTGCTGCCGGTGAAGCGGTGGCCGATCCGGTCGTGCCGGACGAGATCGCGCGGATGCGCCGGCGTCCCGCGGTCCGCGAGATATGAGGGCGCGGCCGCCAGCACGAAGCGCTGCCTGCGCGGGCCGATCGGCGTCGCGATGACGTCGAGCGCCAGGCGCTCCTCGTAGCGGATGCCGGCGTCGCAGCCTTCCGCCAGCACGTCGATGAAGCTGTCCTGGGCCATCACGTCCATCCGCACGCCGGGGTGGCGCTTCAGGAACGCGGTCGCGATCGGCGGCAGCACGTGCCGCGCCACGAAGGTCGGCACGTTGAGGCGCAGCGTGCCGGTCGGCCGCTCCGGATCGCCGGAGACGCCGTCGAGCGCGGCCGCGATCTCTGCGAGCGCC
>NZ_JBJKEX010000353.1:0-3124 GCF_045505405.1 Hansschlegelia beijingensis
TCATCACGGTCGAGGAGGCCAAGAGCCTCGAGACCGAGCTCGAAGTGGTCGAGGGCATGCAGTTCGACCGCGGCTATCTCTCGCCGTACTTCATCAGGCATCGCGCGACGCGACTACGCGGCTCTCTACGGCCCCACCGTGGGCGACGGGGTCCGGCTCGGCGACACTTCGCTGGTCGCGGTGGTCGAAAAAGACCACGCGGCCTATGGCGACGAATGCCTGCATGGCGGCGGCAAGACGCTGCGCGACGGGCTGGGGCTCGCGGCCGGGATCACCAACGAAGAGGGCGCGCTCGACTTCCTGCTCTGCAACGCGACCGTCATCGACGCGGTGCTGGGCGTCGTGAAGGGCGACATCGGCATCAAGGACGGACGCATCGTCGGCGTCGGCAAGGCCGGCAATCCGGCGATCATGGACGGCGTCGACCCGCGGCTGATCATCGGGGCCGGCACCACGGTGCGCGACTGCGAGGGCCTGATCGCGACCGCGGGCGGCATCGACGTCCATGTGCACTTCGACTCCGCCGGGCTGGTGGAGCATGCGCTTGCGAGCGGGATCACCACCATGCTGGGCGGCTCGCTCGGGCCGATCACGGTCGGTATCGATTCCGGCGGGCCGTTCAACACGGGGAAGATGATCCAGGCCTCGGAGGCCTGGCCGATGAATTTCGGCTTCCTGGGCCGCGGCAACAGCCACATTCCGGGCTCGCTCAGGGAGCAGCTGGAGACCGGCTGCCTCGGGCTGAAGATCCACGAGGACTGGGGCGCGATGCCGGCGACCATCGACGCCTGCCTGCGCTCGGCCGACGAGCTCGACTATCAGGTGCAGCTGCACACCGACACGCTCAACGAGAGCGGCTTCCTGGAGGACACGCTCGCCGCGATCGGCGGCCGCACCATCCACATGTACCACACGGAAGGCGCCGGCGGCGGCCACGCGCCGGACATCATCCGCGTGGCCGGCGAGGCCTATTGCCTGCCGTCGTCGACGAACCCGACCAATCCCTACACGGTCAACACGTTCGACGAACATCTCGACATGACCATGACGTGCCACCACCTCAACCCGGCGATCCCGGAGGACGTGGCCTTCGCGGAGAGCCGCATCCGGGCGCAGACGATCGCCGCCGAGGACGTGCTGCACGACATCGGCGCGATCTCGATGCTGGGCTCCGACAGCCAGGGCATGGGCCGCATCCATGAGGTGATCTGCCGGACCTGGCAGCTCGCCTCCAAGATGAAGGACCAGCGCGGCCTGTTGCCGGAAGACAAGCCGGGCTTCGGCGACAATGAGCGCATCAAGCGCTACATCGCCAAATACACGATCAACGCCGCGAAGACTTTCGGCATCGCCGACCATGTCGGCTCGCTCGAGGACGGCAAGATCGCCGACATCGTGATCTGGCGGCCGGCCTTCTTCGGGATCAAGCCTGAGCTGATCGTCAAGGGCGGCTTCATCGCCTGGGGCGCGATGGGCGACTCGGCGGCCTCGCTGATGACCTGCGAGCCCGTGATGCTGCGCCCGCAATGGGGCGCGTTCGGCAGGGCCGCCCCTGCCCTGTCGGCCTGCTTCGTCCATCCGCTCGCGATCGCCCGCGGGCTGCGCGAGGAGCTCGGCGTCTCGAAAATCCTGCTGCCGGCCTCGGGCACGCGCGCCCTCAGGAAGTCCGACATGCTGCACAACGACGCCCTGCCCAATATCCGCGTCGACCCGCAGACCTTCGACGTGTTCGTCGACGGCGAGCTCGCCACCTGCGAGCCGGCGACCGAGCTGCCGCTCGCGCAGCGCTACATGCTGAGGTGACGGCGATGCTGGATGTCACATCCCCCGACGCGCTTCGGCTGACCGCCTCGGTGGCGGCGCGAATCGGCGTCGGCGGGCCGGTCGGCTCCGGCAAGACCGCGCTGATCGAGCGGCTGATCCCGGAGCTGCGCGGCCGCGGCGTGGACCTCGCGGTCGTGACCAACGACCTCGTCACCAAGGAGGACGCCGAGCGGCTGCGCCGCTCCGGCCTGATCGAGCCCGAACGGGTCTCGGCGGTCGAGGCCGGCGCCTGCCCGCACACGGTGATCCGCGAGGACCCGACGCTCAACATGGCGGCCGGCGACGAGATGGAGGCGCGTTTTCCGGGGCTGGAGCTCGTCATCTTCGAGTCCGGCGGCGACAATTTGGCCTCGACCTTCTCGCTCGATCTGGTCGACTGGTGGATGTTCGTGATCGACGTCGCCGGCGGCGACGACATCCCGCGCAAGCGGGGGCCGGGCGTGCTGAAATGCGACCTGCTTGTCGTCAACAAGACCGACCTCGCGCCGCATGTCGGGGTCGATCTCGAGCGCATGCTGGCGGAGGCGCAGGGCGTGCGCGGCGCCAAGCCGGTCGCGGCCACCAACGCCGCCCTGCTGATGGGGCGGCTCGCGCGCGCCTTGTTCGACCCGGACTATGAGGATCCGGACGGCTTCGTCGCGAAGGGGCGGCGCCTGTTCGCCGACGCCTCCGACAGGCTTGAGGATCCGACGCTCGCCCGCGCCATCGGAGGGCTGCTGGGCAACGACATCGGCCAGATGCGGCTGCGGTTCGACGCAAAAGGGTATGTGGTCGAGCCGCTCTATCGCGACGACAATCTCGGCCTCTGGGACTTCGGGGACGCGCCGGACGCGCAAGCCGAGGAGATCGAGCAGGCCGTCGACGCGGGCGTCCTCAATCAGGCCGACCAAGGCGATCTGCAGCGGCTTGAGCTTGTCGGCGGGCCGGCGCGGGCCGCTGAAGGCGCGGTGCGCCATCGCATGGGCGAGCGCGGCCCGGTAGAGGCCCGGCGCTGCGTTCGCGGGCACGCCGCGATAGACATGCGGCATGCGGATCAGGTCGCCAACGAGCGACACCCGCTGCGCCGCAGGCGCGGCGCCGACGCCTTCAAGCGCTGTGAGACGCGGCGGCGCGCCCCACAGCGCCGCGCCGAACAGCACGAGGCCCCGCTCGAGCTCATGGAAACCGGCCTGGCCGGCGCCGCGCTCCAGCAGCCGCCGCGCGGCCGCCCGATCTCGTATCAGGTGGGCATTGGGACCACCGGCCGGCTGTAGATGCCGCCCGTCATCATCAAGCGCCAGGCGATGCGCGCGAACTTGTT
>NZ_JBJKEX010000354.1:0-3120 GCF_045505405.1 Hansschlegelia beijingensis
TGATCTCGAACTCGTAGTCCGTCAGGCCGATCGGGAAGCCGACCGTCTTGGCTTCGGCCCCGTTCGGCATCGTCACCGGCTGCACCCAGCCCATCTCGTCGACATCCGGCCGCGGCGCCCACCGGCGCTTGCGCGAGCACTTCCAGGCGAGCTCTTCCAGCCCATGGCCCAGCGCGAATTCATCTACCACATGGCCGGCGTCTCCAAGGCCTTCGGGCCCAAGAAGACGCTCGACAACATCCACCTCAGCTTCTACCCAGACGCCAAGATCGGCATCCTGGGCGTGAACGGCGCGGGCAAGTCGACCCTGCTCAAGATCATGGCGGGGATCGACAAGGAGTACACCGGCGAGGCCTGGGCCGCGAAGGGCGCCAAGATCGGCTATCTGGCGCAGGAGCCGCAGCTCGACCCGAACAAGACGGTGCGGGAGAACGTCATGGACGGCGTCGCGGAGAAGACCGCGATCCTTGAGCGCTACAACGAGCTCGCCATGAACTACTCCGACGAGACCGCCGACGAGATGACGGAGCTGCAGGACCGCATCGAGGCGCTCGGCCTGTGGGACCTCGACTCCAAGGTCGACCTCGCCATGGAGGCGCTCGGCTGCCCGCCGGACGACTGGAACGTCGAGAAGCTGTCGGGCGGCGAGAAGCGCCGCGTGGCGCTCTGCAAGCTGCTGCTGTCGGAGCCCGACCTGCTGCTGCTCGACGAGCCCACCAACCATCTCGACGCCGAGACGGTGAACTGGCTGGAGAACCACCTGCGGAACTACAAGGGCGCGATCCTGATCGTCACCCATGACCGCTACTTCCTCGACAACGTCACCAGCTGGATCCTCGAGATCGACCGCGGCCGGGGCATTCCCTACGAGGGCAACTACTCCTCGTGGCTGGTGCAGAAGCAGAAGCGGATGGAGCAGGAAGGCCGCGTCGAGGAGGCGCTGCAGCGCACCCTCAAGCGCGAGCAGGAGTGGATGGGCAACAGCCCGAAGGCGCGCCAGGCCAAGAGCAAGGCCCGCATCCAGCGCTATGACGAGCTCGTCGCCAAGGCCTCGGAGGCGGGCCCGACCACCGCGCAGATCGTCATCCCGATCGCCGAGCGGCTCGGCAACACGGTCGTCGAGTTCGAGCACCTGTCGAAGGGTTTTGGCGACAAGCTGCTGATCGACGACCTGAGCTTCCGGCTGCCGCCCGGCGGCATCGTCGGCGTCATCGGCCCGAACGGCGCCGGCAAGACCACGCTGTTCCGCATGATCACCGGCCAGGACAAGCCCGACGGCGGCACCATCAAGATCGGCGAGACGGTGCATCTCGGCTATGTCGACCAGAGCCGCGACTCGCTCGACCCCAACAAGAACGTCTGGGAGGAGATCTCGGGCGGCACCGACGTGATCCATCTCGGCAAGCGCGAGGTGAACTCCCGCGCCTATGTGGGCGCCTTCAACTTCAAGGGGGCGGCCCAGCAGAAGAAGGTCGGCGACCTCTCGGGCGGCGAGCGCAACCGCGTGCACCTCGCCAAGATGCTGAAGTCGGGCGCCAACGTGCTGCTGCTCGACGAGCCGACCAACGATCTCGACATCGACACGCTGAGGGCGCTCGAAGAGGCGCTCGAGGACTATGCGGGCTGCGCCGTGATCATCAGCCATGACCGCATGTTCCTCGACCGCATCGCCACCCACATGCTGGCCTTCGAGGGCGACAGCCATGTCGAGTGGTTCGAGGGCAACTTCCAGGATTACGAGGAAGACAAGAAGCGCCGCCTCGGCCCGGACGCGGTCGAGCCCAAGCGTCTCAAGTACCGCCAGTTCGCGCGGTGAACCGGTGATGGAGGACTGGTCGGCCTCGACCTACCTCCGTTTCGAAAACGAGCGCACGCGCCCGGCGGCCGACCTGCTGGCGCGCGTGCCGCTGGAGCGCCCCGGGCTCGTGGTCGATCTCGGCTGCGGGCCGGGTAACTCGACCGAGTTGCTGGCGGCCCGGTTCCCCAAGGCCGAGATCGTCGGGATTGACTCCTCCCCCGACATGCTGGCGGCCGCGGCGGAGCGCCTGCCGGCCGTCCGCTTCGTCGAGGCCGACGTCGCGGACTGGACGCCGGACGCGCCCCCGGACCTGATCTTCGCGAACGCCGTGCTGCAATGGCTGCCGGATCACGAGGCGCTGTTCCCGCGGCTCATCCGCAGCCTCGCGCCCGGCGGCGCGCTCGCGATCCAGATGCCGGACAATCTGTCGGAGCCGTCGCACGTCGCCATGGCGGAGGCCGCCCGCGATCCCGCCTGGGCGGCGCGCATCGCCAACGCGGGCGGGGCCCGGACGCGGATCCTTACGGCCGAAGGCTATCACGACCTGCTCGCGCCCGACGCGGCGGTCGTCGACGTCTGGCGGACGACCTATCTGCACCCGCTCGACGGCGCCGAGGCGATCGCGGACTGGTGCCGGGCGACGGGGCTGCGGCCCTATCTCGACCCGCTCGACGCTGAGGAGCGCGAGCGCTTCCTGAAAATCTACACGGAGCGTCTGCGGGCCTTCTATCCGGAGCGGGCGAACGGCAAGGTCCTGCTGCGCTTCCCGCGTCTCTTCATCGTCGCGGTCCGGCGCTAGGCTCTCGTGGTGGAACAGGGGCCGCTCGCCATCACGCCGGCGCGCACGCTGCGTGCGGAGCTCGTCGCGGTTCTGGCGGGCGCGGATCGCAAGAGCTTCGAGACCGCGCCGGTCGAGGCGCTGGATCTGCGGCTTGAGGGTCTGCCCGGCGACCGCCACGCCGGCTTCACGCGGCGCGCCAGCGGCCGCGAGCCCTGGTATCCGCGCGGCGAGGAGATCCGCTCCGGCCGCCAGATTTCGATCGTCTCCGTCGAGGAGCTCGAGGAGATCGGCCGCGTGCTGGGGATCGGGGCGATCGAGCCCGGGTGGATCGGGGCCAATCTGCTGCTTTTCGGCCTCCCCCGCCTGTCGTTCCTGCCGGCCGGGACCCGGCTGTTCTTCGCCGGCGGCGCCGCCCTCGTCGTGGAGGCGCAGAACGTCCCCTGCAGGACCGGCATTTTTGTCGATCGACATCCATCGGGACGGCGCCAGCGCGCTCGGCCCGTGGTCCGAACTGCTCCGCGGCGCGCTCGCCACGCCGTAT
>NZ_JBJKEX010000355.1:0-3104 GCF_045505405.1 Hansschlegelia beijingensis
GGCTCACTTCGTGGTCACCTCCACGACGCCGACGCCGGTGCGGGCGAAGCGCTCGGCCCGGTACATGTCCTCGACCGTCGCGGCTGGCTGCGCGTAGCGGCCCGGGGCGACGGCGCGCACCACATAGGCGGCGGTGTAGACCGCCGGCGCGTCCGCCTCCCGGTCGAACGCCGCGACGAAGCGGTCGTCGCGAAATTCGGAATGGGCCGGCGGAGGCGCGTCTCCGAGGAACGCGAAAGCGTCGGAGCTCGCGCTCGTCACCAGCGCCGGGTTGTCGATCTCGAAGCCGGCCGGCAGCCGGTCGACGAGCAGCACGCGGCCGGGGCGCGGCTCCGCCTCGGTCACGGTGAGCACCGCGACGAGCCTCGTGTTCTGGGCCACCCTGGCGGGATCCACCTCGACGCCGGCGGGCGTGTAGAAGCGCCGCTCGAGGTGGAAGCCGTTCTCCGCCGGCGGCTCCGGCGAGGCCGGAGCGCCCTTCACGGTCACCACCGCCTCCAGCGGCGTTCGGCCGGCGTTGGTCACGGTCGAGGCCGCGGCCGCGAGACGCTCGGGCGTGAAGGTCGCATCAAGCGCGCCCTTGTGGGGTGCTCCGTCGACCGTCAGCGTGAGATCGGCGCTCCGGGCCTTCAGCGCGCGTGCGGCGAGCAGCAGCCAGGCGTTCTCCTGCGTGGTCAGAACCTCGCGGCCGCTCCGCGCGGTCATGACCCCGCGAATGGCGGCGGGCGAGGCGAGGGCGTCGATGCGGTTCTCCGCCGCGAGCGCCACGATCCCGGCGCGATCCCGGAGCACCGAGCCGAAGTCGGCGCGGGCGGAATCGTCCGGCGGGTTGATCTCGGCCGCCGCGAACGCCTTCCTGGCGCGGGCGAAGTCGCCGGCCTGTGCGAGCGCCGCGCCGATCTGCGCACGGGCGAGCGGGCTTGCGAACTCCTCGATCTTCACGTCGGCCAGGTAGCGCAGGTCGCCCAGCAGCGGACGACCCTGCTTGGCCAGCACGTAATAGGCGTAGGCGACGTCGCTTTCGGTCGAATCCTGCCGCACGCCGATGGCGTTGCGCAGGTTGTCGAGCGCCTGGCTGAAGGCGCGGTCAGAGGCGGGGAAGCCCGCCGCCCGCGCCCGGCCGAGCGCGTCCGTGACATAGGCGTCGAGCCAGAGGTCGCCGCCCTCCGCGGACCACATCCCGAAGGAGCCGTTGGAGTCCTGGCGCGACAGGATGCGCTCGATCATCTCCGAGGCGCGCGCCTTCACCTCCTCGGGCGCGGCGCCCGACAGCCCGAGCTCGTCGCCATAGGCGAGCGCCAGCAACCGGCTCGAGAGCTGTTCCGAGCAGGCGTAAGGGTAGCCGTCGAGCGCCAGCTTGAAGGTCGCGGCGTCGAGCATGCCAGGCTTGCCGACGGTCAGCGCGACCGAACCCGTCCCGGGAATGATGTCGGCGAGCGTGTCGCGAGACACTGTCACGCTCGCGCCCTCGGCCAGTGCCACGACGCTGCGTCGCGTCACCGGCGCGGCGGCCGGCTTGACGTCGAGCGCGAGCGCCTGCGCCAGCGTGCGTCCGTCAGGCCCCCTGAGCGTGACGTCGATCCGTCCGGCGCCGACGCCGTGCGCCGCGAGCGGGAACTCGACCGTCCCGCGCGCCTTGGCCGCCAGCGTGAGCTTCTTCGAGGCGGCGGAGGCGGAGAGCGGGCCGGAGACCGCGACGTCGACCTGATACTCGCCTGCGGGGCCCGCGACGTTGTCGAGGTCGAGCCTCAGCCGCGAGGAATCGCCGTCGGCGAGAAAGCGCGGCAGAGCCGTCGTCGCCACCACCGGGTCGGCGACCACGAGATCCTTCGCGGCGTGGCCGAGCTTGCCGGCCGACCACGCCACGGCCATCAGCCTGACCGTGCCGTTGAACGCCGGCAGTTCGATCGGGATGACGGCTTCGCCGCCGGGGCCGACAGGCACGAGTCCGGAGAACAGCGCCAGCGGCGCCTGGGTCGGCGTGTCCTGCAACCCGCCCGCGCCGGTGTCGTCGCCGCCCGAGCGGATCTTGCCGGCCTTCGCCCCCATGCCGTCGATCAACTGGCCATAGAGGTCGCGGATCTCGGTCGCGAGCTTGCGCTGGCCGTAGACCGCCTCGTCGGGAGCCGGGGGCTTGTAGCCCGTCAGGTTCAAGATCCCGACGTCGACCGCCGCGAGCGTAACATAGGCCTTCTCGCCGGCCGCGAGGTTCGTCAGCCGCACGGGCACGTCGAGCGAGCGCCGGGGCTCCACCTGCCCGGGAACGTCGATCGCGACCCCCAGGGTGCGGTCGGCGGCGTCGATCTGCGCGTGCGCGACGCCGATCGCGCGGCCGGGCATGCGGCTCGCCTTCGCGTCGAGCGGGCGGTGCACGAAGGCCACCACATAGGCCCCGGGCCGCCACGCGTCGGTCACCGGGAAGGTCGCCGTTCCGCCCTTTTCCGACACGTCCAGCGTCGTCTGGTCCACCACGCCGGAGCCGACGACCATCACGGTGGCGCGGCCGGCGAAGCGGGAGGCGAGGGTGACGGTCGCGGTCTCGCCCGTCCGGTAGCTCGGCTTGTCGAGCGCGACGTCCATCATGTCGGGCGTGTCGGTGGACGCGGCGGCGAAGAAGCCGGCGTCGAAGGCCACGCTGGTGGCGGGCCCCTGCGGGTCCGCGCTCGTAACCTCGAGGCGATAACGCCCATAGGCGACCTTGGCCTCCACCCGCGCGGGGCCGTCGGCGGCGACGTCGAGCTTGCCGTCCGCGACCCGGCGGGCGCGATTGACGGTCTCGAAATTCCAGCGCCCGTTGGTGGCGTACCACTGGTAGCTCGTCTCGATCCGGACCAACTGCCAGGCGAGCCCCTGCGCGGCCGCGCCCTTGCCGTCGGGCCCCAGGACGCGCACGTCGAAGCGGGCGGTCTCGCCGTCGCCGACGCGGTCGGCGAACAGCGGCTTCACGCCGATGCGCGGGCCCGAGGCCGCGACCGGCAGGATCAGCTTGCGCTCGAGGGTCCGGCCCGAAGGCTCCGCCAGCCGCAGCGCGATCTCGGCTTCGAGCGGCCGCGTGGTCTCGGGCAGGGGCGGCTCGGCCACGCGGACCGTCGCGCGGCCGTTGG
>NZ_JBJKEX010000356.1:0-3098 GCF_045505405.1 Hansschlegelia beijingensis
GCCAGCCATGCGGCGCGTCCGCCGTGCGGGTCTCGATCGCGAGCCGCGCCACCGCGCCGATCGACGGCAGCGCCTCGCCCCGGAACCCCATGGTGGCGACGCCGACGAGATCGGTCTCGGACGAGATCTTGGAGGTCGCGAAACGCTCGACCGCCAGCGCCAGGTCGTCGCGATCCATGCCGCAGCCGTCGTCGACGACCCGGATCAGCCGCGCGCCGCCGCCCTCGAGCACGATCTCGATCCGCCGCGCGCCGGCGTCGAGCGCGTTCTCGGCGAGCTCCTTCACCACCGAGGCCGGCCGCTCCACCACCTCGCCGGCGGCGATCCGGTTCGCGACCGTGTCGTCGAGCAGGCGGATGGGCATCGGCCGGACGGCTCCGGGAATCGGGGGATGGAAGGCGACGCTAGCACGCCCGGCGGCCGCAGGGGGCGGCGCCCGCGGCCGGCGGCTTCATTTCCCAGTGTTCCTGGCGCGGGAGCCGGCCCGCGGGCCGGCCATCACGAAGCCTCGCTCCGAGAACGATTTCGCCTGCTGGCGCGTTGCTTCCCCAAAGCACAACGCGGGGTACTGCTCGATGGACGTCGTACGCATCCTGATCGCCATCCTGATCCCGCCGCTCGGCGTGTTCCTGCAGGTCGGGCTTGGCCTTCAGTTCTGGCTGAACATCCTCCTGACGATCCTCGGCTACGTGCCGGGCATCATCCACGCGATCTGGGTGATCATGCGCAGATGACAGCCGCCCGCGCCGCCCGTCCCACCCCCGGCTTCGCCGGGCGCATGCCGCGCTCCAGCGAGGCTGAGACGCTCGACCATCTCGAGCGGCTCGCCCATCTGCTCGACACGCGGTGGCGCGTGCCGGGGCTCGGCTGGCGGTTCGGGATCGACGGCATCGCGAGCTTCGTGCCGGTCGCGGGCGACGTCGCGACCGGGCTGGTCTCGGCCTACATGATCAAGCGCGCCCACGAGCTCGGCGCCCCGAGCCACGTGCTCGCCCGCATGGTCGGAAACGTCGTGCTCGACACCGTCGTGGGCAGCGTCCCCGTGGTGGGCACGGTGTTCGACTTCGCCTTCAAGGCCAACCGCCGCAACATGAAGCTGCTGCGCAAGCATTTTGGCGGCGGGTCGGACGTCGTTTAGGCTTTTATTCCTTGACATCCAGCCTTGCCCGTGCTCCACTCCGCACGTCCTTCCCCGACAGGGAGGCGTGTCCGGACCGGCCGGCCATGCGGGGGAGGAGCGGCGCCTGCGCCTGCGAGCACCGGAGCTCGCGGTCCCGGGACGTCGGCTGCGGGCCTAGTGGGAAGCTTCGGCTGACCTTCGAGGATCATAGGCCGCCCGCCCCGCACTAGGACGGGGCCGCGCCGTCGAGCGCCTTAAGGCGCGGGATGGGTTTGGGAACGAGCCGCTTCCCCGGAGGCGGCGAGGTCCGACATCCGCAAAGGGACCGACCCCGCAAGGGAGAACGGGCCGCCCGCGACCGGAGCGCGGCTTCCGCCAGCTGATGACAAGCCGCCGCGCGTGGAGCGCCGGGCGACCGGCAAAGATTACGCGTAAAACCACGGTGGCCCGGCGCTCCGCGCCTTCCGCTGTCGCTGTTTGAACCGGATGAGGAATTTTTCGCCGCGCGACCCGGCGGATCGCGCGCGTCCTGATGCGCGGCGCTCTACGCCCGAAGACCCCACCCGACCCCTCGCTGCGCGAAGGGCCACCCTCCCCGCGGCTGCGCCGCGAGGAGGGAGAAGAGGCGGCGCGGCTCGGACGAAGGGCGCTCTTTCCCTCCCTCGCAGAGGGGAGGGTGGACGGGCGAAGCCCGGCCGGGTGGGGTGTTCTCAAGGTTGAGCGCTACGCCAGAAGGCCCCACCCGACCCTTCGCTTGCGCGAAGGGCCACCCTCCCCGCGGCTGCGCCGCGAGGAGGGAGAAGAAGAGGCGGCGCGGCTCGGACGAAGGGCGGTCTTTCCCTCCCTCGCAGAGGGGAGGGTGGACGGGCGAAGCCCGGCCGGGTGGGGTGGGTTCAGGACGACGCGTCAGCCCCGCGCGAAAAACGCCAGCAGTTCCCGGAGCGTCTCCTCGGGGGCCTCTTCGGGCAGGAAGTGGCCGCATTTGAGCGCCCTGCCCTCGACCTCGGCGCCCCAGCGCCGCCAGGTCTCGAGCGGGCCATCGGTCTCGCCCGGGAAGCCGCTCTCGCCCCACAGCGCGAGCAGCGGCGCGGCGACCCGGCGGCCGGCGATGTGGTCGACCTCGTCATGGGTGACGTCGACATGCGCGCCGGCGCGGTAGTCGCCGCAAGCGGCGGCGATGCGGGCGGGGTCGCGGAAGGCGGCGCGGTAGTGCTCGAGCGCGCCCTCGAACGGCGCGAGGCTGCGGGCCGCCGTCCAGCTCGCCAGCGTGGTGTCGAGGAAGAAGTCGGGGTCGGCGCCGATCAGCCTCTCCGGCAGCGGCGCCGGCTGCGCCAGGAAGCTCCAGTGATACGCCTTGACGGCCAGCCGGGCGTCCATCGCGGCCCACATCCGGTGGGTCGGCACGATGTCCAGCACCGCGAGCCGGGTGAGCCTGTCGGGATGGTCGAGGCCGAGCCGGTAGCCAACCCGCCCGCCCCGATCATGGCCGATGAGGCCGAAGCGCTCATGGCCGAGCGCCGTCATCAGCCCGACCATGTCCTCGGCCATCGTGCGCTTGGCGTAGTTCGCCCCGAACGGCGCGGGCGCGGGCGCCGAGGAGGCGCCATAGCCCCGCAGGTCCGGCAGCACGACCGTGAACCGTTCGGCGAGCGCGGGCGCGAGGCGGCGCCAGCAGACGTGGGTCTGCGGAAAGCCGTGCAGCAGCAGCAGCGGCGGCCCCTCCCCGCCGATTCGGGCGAAGATCTCGACCTCGCCGACCGGCGTGCGCCGGGTCGCGAAGCCGGGGAAGAGATCGGGCAGGGACTCAGACGCCATGGGGCTCACCCGAACAGATCGGCCTGGGGAGTTCCGGACGGGCGCGGCCTGCCGGCGGGCTTTCGCGCGGGGCGGTCCTCGCCGCCATCCGCCGTGGCCGCCACCTCGCCGTCCCAGAATTTGAGCGTCAGCGCCTGGCCGGGCGCGACCGAGGCGGCGCGCG
>NZ_JBJKEX010000357.1:0-3087 GCF_045505405.1 Hansschlegelia beijingensis
GGCGCGTCGGGCAACCGGCGCGCACGGAGCTCGCCTTGGTCGGCACGATCAACATCCTCGTGCATGTCTCAAAGCCGCTCGCTCATGCGGCGCTTATCGAGGCCGTTTCGATCGCGACCCAGGCCCGGACCGCCGCGATCATCGAGCTCGGCTTCCGTCGCAACGGAGCGCTCGTCACCGGCACCGGCACCGACTGCATCGTGGTGGCGTCGCCCCAAGGCGCGCCGCGGGAGCGTTTCGCCGGCATGCACACTGCGATCGGCGAAGCGCTAGGAGCGGCGGTCTATTCGGCGACGCTCGCTGGCGGCCGCGCGTGGCTTCGGGATCTGGCCCCCACTTGACCGAAGAGCGCGGGCAACCCGAGGCGCAGGGCGCGAGTTGGGGCTCGTCGACGGCACGTTTCATCAGATCCGCGGAACGGCGCGCCGCGGACAGCGCGGGCGTCTACAAATCTAGCTCCTTCTGAGCTGTGAGAAGCGCGGCCGCGAGATTGCTTTGCGGGTGTGCAGATCGGACGGGACGAGCGGCTACTTCACGTCATCTCACGACGGGCGACCGCCGCTTCGCGCCAGAGGCAGACTCTAGGACCGCTCCAGGAACCCGACGTTCGCGCGCGCGAGGACCTAACTTCTCGCTGAGGTGGCCAGTTCGATCCGCAAGGATGGATCGGTCTCTACCGCGTCCACGATGGCGTTGTAGCCCTGGACCAAGCCGTCGAACGCAGTCAAACGGCCAGGGCCGCTGTTGCCGGCCTGCTCGAGGACGCCAGCCGCCAGCCATTGCTCAACATCCAAGACATCCAACCGATCAGCGATGGCGGCGTTTTCTGCCAAGCCGGCGGCGAGACCCACGCCCCGCCCCATCGTCATGATCACAGGCCGCTGGCCTCCCGCGAGGTTGGTCTGGCATTTTCGGATCAACGCCTCCCCCGGCGCCGTCGACACGTGGATGGCGAGGTCGCCAACATCAAAGTCGCCTGGGCGGGCTTGGCCCTCGTCCTTGGTCGAGGCAGAATGATGGGTGATCAGATCACCATAGATACGGGTGAGGCGGGCGCCCACGAGGTGCTGCATCATCGTGCCGACAACCATAGTGCCCTGCATTTCACGCTGGCGTGCTTCGGCCTGAGCGAACAGGTGGCGAACCGCGGCCCTGACACTCAAGGTCGGGTCAATCCGCAATGCGAACGGCTTCGCCGCAAAAAATTCGCGCACTCTGGCGATCCAAAAGGCCTCAGCCTCATGCAGATCGAGGGCACCCTCAGCCGCCAAAGCATTGAGGAAGGCGACGTAGGCGCTCATCTTTCCGAGCGATCCCCGACTTGTGCGCCCGCCCTCCTCGGCGAGCACCCGGGTAATGCCGTGTCGAGCCAGGATCTGCTGAACCTTGCCCTTGCCGAGGCCCAGGACCTGGCCCTCCTTGTCGGTGCGCAGACGGTTCGGGTCGAGCGGCAGGCCCATCACTCGGGCGTGGTCGGTGACGACCAGGGGGAGGCAAAGCGCGCCCTTCGACTTGATCCCATGCTGATCGGCGAAGGCCGCCAGGGCCTCTGCGATCGGCCGCGCGCCCTCGCTCATTCGGCGGCCAAAGCCGCGGCGCCGCGAGCCGCTTCCGCCAGCGGTTCAAGTAGGGCGGAGGCCAAGTGGCGGACAACTGGAACGGCCACACCGTCGCCGGCGACGTGGTAGGCGTCGTTGTACCGGCTCGGAAGCTTGTAGGAATCGGGCAGGCCCATCAGCCGGGCCGCTTCGCGCGGCGACAGCAGGCGGGAGCGGACCTTCTTACCCTCAACGATCAGGAGCTTCTGTCGCGAGGAGCCTCCGGCCGGGGTGCGCAGACATCCAGCGATGTCGTCGAAGCGCACCTCGGCGCGGACCGAGCGGCCACCGTCCGGGTCGGGTCGGGTCCGGCGATAGAGCGTTCCGACCATGCGGCGGCCCGCCGATTTGGCGAACTCAACCTTCTGCCGGTTCACGGGCGACATGCTGTCGAGCAGCTTCCGCGTCTGCGACACATCGTGCCAGGCCACCCCAATCGGGCTGTCCTCTAGAAGATCCGCAAATCTGGGTGGACAACCGTCGGGCTCGGCGACGCTCCACCAAATCCACCGCTCCTGAAGCTTGCGCTCGAGGCGGCCATGGGCAGTGCGCAACATAGGCGGCGTCCAACGCTCGACCGGCTCCGCCGCCATCAAGGTCGCAGGCACAACCAAATCGTCGCGGATCGCGACGACGAAGACCCGAGGACGCGATTGGGGCACGAACCAACGGGCATCCATCACTAGGGTACCGAACCTGTATCCGCCGGCGGCGAGCACCTCGGCGATGGCCGTGAAGTCCCGGCCTTCATTCGCCGTCAGGACGCCGAGGACGTTCTCCAGCACGATTACAGGTGGTGCCCTGCCTTCGGACTTAAGGGCGCGCATCAATTTCCAAAACGGCCAGAACGTCCCTGACCGGGTGACCTGGTTATCGTCATGGCGACCGAGCCCCTTGTAGTCGCCCGCCAACGACAAATCCTGACAGGGGAAAGAGGCCCAGACCAAATTCGGCGAGCCAGGGAGCGCCGAGCTGGGCAGGGCGGCGACGTCACCGCAAACCAGATGATCGGCACCCCAGTTGTCCGCGTAGACCTGGGCCTTCATC
Source organism: Hansschlegelia beijingensis (assembly GCF_045505405.1). Lineage (GTDB taxonomy): Bacteria > Pseudomonadota > Alphaproteobacteria > Rhizobiales > Methylopilaceae > Methylopila > Methylopila beijingensis_A. The sequence goes on from NZ_JBJKEX010000357.1 coordinate 2,646, forward strand.
GGATCAAAGTCGTTGGCGAACAAGCACTGCCAGTGCGCACCGAGCCCTGCCCGAGCCATGCCGCCACCAGCAAAGAATTCGTAGAAACTGAGCCCCTTCAAGGTGTCCCGCTGCTTCGAATCGATCTGCGCATGATGCCCAGACGGGACATAGCATGAACGCCGTCGGCTGGCAGCGCACAAGGCGCCAGCTACCGACGCACTGGTTTTAGGGTCCGGGTCCGGGTCCGGGTCCGGCGCCGACTCCCCTCCCCGCCCCAGAGCAGCCCTTCGGCGTGTCCGCTAAGGGTCGATTGTGTTGAAGAAGTCCGCTGTTGGAAGGCGTCACCCACGGCTCGAACTGATCGCAGGGCGGGGGCGAGCGAAGCGTTGGGCTATTAGGCTGGGATCGGGCTCGGCGTCGGGACCAGCTTCGCCAGTTTCCTGAGGTTTTGGGCGGTGGC
>NZ_JBJKEX010000358.1:0-3062 GCF_045505405.1 Hansschlegelia beijingensis
CGCCGCCATCGCGGGCGACGACGCCGCGCCGGGCGACCGGGCGGTCGACGTCGTGGTCACGAGGCTCCGCCGCAAGATCGAGGCGGACCCCGCCAACCCCGTCCTGCTGCAGACGGTGCGCGGGCTCGGCTACCGCCTGCTCACCGACGAATGAGCAGGAAGACCGGCTTCATAGGCTGGCTCCGGCGGCGGGCGCCGCGCGGGCTCTACACCCAATCGCTGATCATCATCATCGCCCCGATGGTGCTGCTGCAGGGCGTCGTGGCGTTCGTGTTCCTGGAGCGGCACTACGAGCTCGTCACCAAACGCCTCTCCTCCGCGGTCAGCCGCGACATCGCCGCTTTGGTCGACCTGCATCAATCGAAGCCGCCGGTGAGCGACGCCGAGATCGTCCGCATCGCCCGCGAGCGGCTGGCCCTCCAGGTCGAGTTTCTGCCGCCGCAGGCGCTGCCTCCGCCGCTCCCGCGACCGTTCTTCTCGATCCTGGACGAGCGGCTGTCCGAGGAGATCGCCGACGACATCAAGCTGCCGTTCTGGATCGACACCGTCGGACGATCGAATTTCGTCGAGATCCGCATCCAGCTCGGCGACGCCGTGATGAAGGTGCTCGCTCGGCGCAACCAGACCTACGCCTCGAACAGCCACATCTTCCTGATCTGGATGGTCGGCGCCTCGCTCGTGCTGCTCGGCGTCGCGATCTACTTCCTGCGCGCGCAGCTGCGGCCGATCCTGGCGCTGTCCGAAGCGGCCGAGAGCTTCGGCAAGGGCCGGGCGGCGCCGGACTTCCGGCCGCGCGGCGCGCGCGAGATCCGGCTGGCGGCGGAGTCGTTCGTCAGCATGCGGGACCGCATCGAGCGCGCCATGGAGCAGCGCACGACGATGCTCGCGGGCGTCAGCCACGACCTGCGGACGATCCTGACCCGCTTCCGGCTGCAGCTCGCGCTGCTCGAGGACTCGCCCGAGGTCGAGGACCTCAACCGCGACGTCGAGGAGATGTCGCGCATGCTGGAGGGCTACCTGGCCTTCATGCGCGGCGACGCCGGCGAGCCGGCCTCGCCGACGGACATCCCGCAGATGCTGCAGGACCTGAAGCGCGCGGCCGAGACCTCGGGCGTAAGCGCCACCGTCGAGAGCCACGGCGAGAGCATGGCGATCGTCCGTCCCGACGCGTTCCGGCGCTGCCTGCAGAACCTCGTCGCGAACGCTGCGCGCTACGCGAAGCGGATCGCGATCGTGGCTGTCCATGACGGACGCCTGCTCGAGGTGAAGATCGACGACGACGGCCCGGGCATCCCGCCGGACAAGCGCGAGGAGGTGTTTCGGCCGTTCCTGCGGCTCGACGAAGCCCGCAACCAGGACGGAACGGGCTCCTCGGGTCTCGGCCTCGCCATCACGCGCGACATCGCCCGCAGCCACGGCGGCGACGTGACCCTTGAAGCGAGCCCGCTCGGCGGCCTGAGGGCGGTGGTGCGGGTTCCGGCCTAGGCTCTCTCAGAGCTTGTTGACCAGCCGGCTGGCTGGCGCCGGACTTGGCGCCCGGGAACCGCTCAATCTATCATCGGAGGATGAAGATTGCCCCGAGTACCATCCGCATCGCGCTTCCGCGTCTCTGACGTGAGAAGCTGAAGCAGGCGACCCGTAGTCGCCTGCGGACGTTCGCCCGCACTTCGTGGGCGGACCGCCGCCGCATATGCGGCTCACAAGCCGATGGCGCTCATCATGCACAATGTCTTCGAAAGCCCTTTCAAGGGCATCACCCTCGATCGCCTTGTCACCCATCCCAACATCCGGGTCGGGCGATACAGCTATTACTCCGGCTATTATCACGGGCATGGTTTTGACGACTGCGCCCGCTTCCTTCTGCCAGGCGAAGACGCCGACAAGCTCATCATCGGCTCGTTCTGCTCCATTGGCTCAGGCGCGGCCTTCATCATGGCCGGCAACCAGGGGCATCGCAGCGACTGGATCAGCACCTTTCCGTTCTTCTGGATGCCTGAAGTCCCCTCCTTCGCCGGGGCGAAGAATGGGTTCCAGCCGGCTGGCGACACGGTGGTCGGCAATGATGTCTGGATCGGGTCCGAAGCTGTCGTCATGCCCGGCGTCACGATCGGCGACGGGGCGGTCATTGGAACGCGGGCTCTGGTGACGAAGGATGTCGAGCCCTACGCCATCGTTGGTGGGAACCCTGCCAGGATCATCCGGAAGCGATTCACCGATGTCGACATTGCTCGACTGCTCGAACTTCGCTGGTGGAACTGGAGCGACGATCAATTGCAGCAGGCCATGCCTATCCTGACCAGCGGCGACGTTGCGGCTCTTCATCACCACTGGCGGACGGTCATCAAATCCGACGTTCCCGGCCCGACCAGTTCAGGCATGGGCCCCAAGTCCTGACGGGCCCTGGGCTCTCGCTCAGAACATCCGCCCGCCGTCCGGAACCGCGACGGTGGGCGACAGCAGCACCACCTCTCCGCGCTCGTCCGGAACGCCGAGCGTCAGCACCTCGGACATGAACTTGCCGATCTGCCTCGGCGGGAAATTCACCACCGCGACGACCTGCTTCCCCACGAGCGCCTCCGGCGCATAGTGCTTCGTGATCTGGGCCGAGGAACGCTTCACTCCGATCTGCGGCCCAAAATCGATCCTCAGCTTGATCGCCGGCTTGCGGGCCTCCGGATAAGGCTCGGCCTCGATCACCGTGCCGACCCTGATGTCGACCCGGAGAAAATCATCGAAGCCGATCTGCGGCGCGACGGACGCACCGCTCACGCGGCGGACGCCATGTCGTCGCCGCCGCTGCGATCGCGCGGACGGCGCGGGTCGCGTCCGAGGATCCGGTCGAGGGCGGAGCGCAACGGAGCCGCCAGGCGGCCGATGTCGTCCGCGCGCTGCGCCCAGCGTTCCGCCTTCCGCAATTCCTCGTCGAGCGCCTTCATGGTCTCGGGCAGGCCGGGCTCCCTGTCCCTCAGGAACGTGTCGAAGACGCGCGCCATCACCAGCACGAGGCCCTGCGCGCGCGCGGCGCCGAGCGGGCCGGCCTCGTTGACGCCCGCCGCCGCCAG
>NZ_JBJKEX010000359.1:0-3046 GCF_045505405.1 Hansschlegelia beijingensis
TGCAGCGGGCGATCCGATGCCCCTCGCGCATCAACTGCCGCCAGACCTTGCGCACGCCATAGACCCGGAAGTTCTCGTCAAAAACACGCTGGACCTCCGGCAGCAGGGCGGCGTCCCCGATCGCGGCGAAAAGCGCCTCGACGCGACGCCGCTCCTCCGCCGACTGCGGGATGAGGAACGCGCAGGCGAGGTAGACGAGCAGGTTCGCCGCCAGCCCGAAGCAGCCCGACGTCAGGCCATAGCCGAAGGGGAGGGCGCCCCCATAGGCGAGCTCCAGACCCACCGCCACGGCGAACCCCGTCACCATCCCGGCGACCGCGCCCTGCTTGTTGCCGCGCTTCCAGAAGATGCCGAGGAACTGCGGCACCGCGAGCTGGATGATGCCCTGGTAGGCGAGCACCGCGAGCGAGAACAGCGCGGGCAGGTCGAGGCAGGCGAGCCAGGAGGCCAGCAAGGTGATGATCAGCATCCCCGCCTTGGCGACCACGATCATCGCCTTCTGGTCGAGTTCGACGTAGTTGCCGACGAGGTCGTTGGCGAGCTGCGCCCCATAGGCCTGGATGTTGCCGTCGGTGTGGCCCATCGAGGCGGCGAGCAGGACCACGCCGGCAAGTCCCAGCAGCACAACCCCGCCGGCCTGATGCGAGATGGTGAACCAGACGTCGTCGGGCTTCGCCACGGCCTCCGGAACTTGCGACGCCAGCATCCCGAAGATCAGCAGCGCAGCGCCGAAGAAGAAGGTCAGCGGAGTCGCGATCGCGGCCGACTTCTTGAGGCTCTCGACGCCGTCGGCGGTGAACAGCCGGACGAAGATATAAGGCCAGCACCAGCCTCCGAGCGCGCCCGTGAAGATCAGCGCAAAGATATAGAGCGGGCCCTCGGCCGAGCCGAAGCTCGGGATCGCATACATCCGCGGGTCGAGGCCCTGCAGCGAGCTGCCCTTCACGACCACCAGCCAGACGATCAGCCCCACGAGCATCAGCCCGCCGCCCACATAGGCCACCATGCCCTGGACATAGTCGGAGATCACGACGCCGCGCATGCCCATGCGCACCGTCCAGATCTGGCGCACCGCGATCACCAGCACGCCGACGACAACGGCGGCGCCGAAGGACAGCCGACCGAGCGACATCGCCTGGAACATGTTGCCGAGCGCCTGCATCCCCAGCACCAGCCACGGCAGCCCCGAGACGAGGCCGATCACCGCCGCGATCGAGCGGATGTGGCGCGAGCCGTAGCGCAGCGCGAACAGATCGGGCTGGGTCTTGAGGTCGTAGGCCTTGCCCCACAGCCAGACAGGCCGGGCCAGCACATAGAGCAGCACGACCGTGAGCAGGCTGTAGGACAGCACGTAGAACGACATGACCCCGCTCGTGACCGACAGGGCGCCGAACGCGGTGAACATCGAGCCCGGATACCAGGTGTTCAGGAACGACATCGCCTGGTAGCGCGCCCCGAAGGAGCGACCGCCGACCGCGTAGTCCGCGAAGGAGCGGTCGTAGACGCGGTTCCTCTGGAGCACCCAGACCACATAGGCGAAGAACAGGGCGAGCAGGCCGAAGGTGACGATCATGCCGCCTGCTCCCCGCCGCGCGCGCCGCTCCAATAGGCGAACACCACGCTGGCCGAGATGCAGGCGCTCACCGCCACGAAATAGAACAGCGCGGCCGGCAACCCGAGGATCGGCGTGACCTCGCCGTCCGCCGCCCAGTACAGCGGCGGCGCCAGCGCGACGATCGCGTCGATCAGGAACCAGATGCGAACGATCCGTTCGCGCAGCGGAACAGGCGCGCCTCCAGCGCTCATGGTCGTCTCCCCCCGTTTTTTTCTAGCTGAGGACGTTCTGCAGCTTGTCGAAGCAGGTCGGCCAGTCGCCCCGATAGGCCTCCCGCACGTCCGGGCGCGCGAGGCGCCGGTGCGTGATCGTGAGCTCGCAGCTCGCACCGTCGAGCGGCCTCAGCTCGACGCAGAGCTCGGTCTCGACGCCCGGCAGGAGATCGAGCGGCCCTTCATAGACCCAGCTCTGCACCAGCCGCCGCCCCGGCACGATCTCCCGGTAGCAGCCGGTGATCAGATGGCGGGCGCCGTCCGGGGCGCGGGTCTCCAGCAGGAAGGCGCCGCCCACGCGCAGGTCGGTCTCCGAGCGCTCGACCACGTTCGGGCCGGGCGCGAGCCAGCGCCGGATCAGGTCCGGTTCGGTCCAGGCCCGGAACGCCTCCTCGCAAGAGGATGGCAGCACGCGCGTCAGCACGACCGGCGGGTCAGCGTCCGTCATTCTCAACTTTCGGGTCGGGAGGTTTGGCGCAGGAGGCTGTCGAGGGCGTCGAGCCGGTCGCTCCAGAATCCCTCGTAAGCCCGCACGAAGGCCGCGGCCTCCGCCAGCGGGCGCGCGTCGAGCGAGCAGAAATGCGCGCGGCCCTGAACCCTGCGGCGCACCAGGCCGGCGCGTTCCAGGACCTTCACATGCTTCACGGCGGCGTTGAGCGACATCTCGAACGGGCGGGCGAGCTCCCCCACGGTGTGCTCCCCCGAGGCGAGCCGCGCGATCATGGCCCGGCGGGTGGTGTCCGCCAGCGCGTGAAACACCTGGTCCAGGCTCGTGTGACGATCATCAACCATTCGGTTTATGATGCGGCGCGCCCGAGCGCCTCGCAAGACGACTTTGGGCGGGCGGGCCGGCTCAGGCGGACGGGCGGGCGGAGGCGGCGAAGCGCTGGCGGAGAGGCTCGACGAGGGTCGCGGACAGGATCAGCGCACATCCCAGCAGCTCGCGCGGGCCGAACGGGTCGTCCGCCAGGATCGCGGACGAGGCGAACGCGATGCCGACCTCGCACATCAGCAGGAGCATCAGCCGGGTCGGCGCGAGGCGCGCCGCGCCCCACAGGGTGAGCAGGTTCATCGGCAGGAACAGCAGCGTGCCGAGCGCAGCGGCGGGCATCCCTCGGCGGAGCGCGCATAAGGCCGGCGCAGGAACGAGACGGCGCCGGCGTAGTTCGATTCGATCGACTCGCCGTAGCGGCGGGAGGCGTCGAGCGCGTCGTCGACG
>NZ_JBJKEX010000035.1:0-18046 GCF_045505405.1 Hansschlegelia beijingensis
GCCGGTCTTGGTGCGCGCGGGGGGGCGGGATCCTGGCTTGGGTCCGCGTGAGGGGCGGTCGGCCATCGGGGACGTGCTTTCGGTTCGCCGACACGGCCGCGACGCCCGGCTTGCGGGGCGTCGGCGACTTGCGTTTCGAGTGAGAAGAACTGGCCTTTTACCCCAGAGCGCGCCCGAGCGCGAGGCCGCCGAACAGCGCCCCGATCGAGAGCGCGACGGAGGCCGCCACATAGCCCGCCGCAAGGCCGGCCGCGCCGCGCTCCCACAGCGCCACGGCGTCGAGCGAGAAGGCCGAGAACGTCGTGAACCCGCCGAGCACCCCCGTCATCAGGAATACGCGCATCTCCTGAGACCCGCCCTTCAGCGCCAGCAGGGCCGCGAGCAGCCCCATGGCGAAGCCGCCGACGACATTCACGGTCAAGGTGCCCCACGGAAAGCCCATCCCGAAAACACGGCTGCTCGCGATGTTGACGAGATAGCGGGCGACGGACCCCAACGCTCCTCCGAGCGCGACCAGAAGCACGGGGACCATGATCTACTCCCGCTCCGCCCGGAGCTTCGCCCAATAGTCGAGCCGCTTCCTGAGTTCGCGCTCGAAGCCCCGGTCCGGGGGATCGTAGAACCGCCGGCGGCCCATCGCCTCCGGGAAGTAGTCCTGGCCGGAAAAGGCTTCCGGCGCGTCGTGATCGTAGGCGTAGCCGGCGCCGTAGCCTTCCGACTTCATCAGCTTGGTCGGCGCGTTCAGGATGTGCTTGGGCGGCGGCAGCGAGCCGTGCTCCTTCGCGGCGGCGCGGGCGCGCTTGTAGGCGACGTAGACAGCGTTCGACTTCGGGGCGGTCGCGAGATGGACCACGCATTCGGCGAGGGCGAGCTCCCCCTCGGGCGTGCCGAGCTGCTCATAGGCGTCGCGGGCCGCGATCGCGACGGTGAGCGCCTGCGGATCCGCGAGGCCGATGTCCTCGGAGGCCATGCGGATCAGCCGGCGCGCGAGGTAGAGCGGATCCTCTCCGGCGTCGAGCATGCGCGCCAGCCAGTAGAGCGCGGCGTCCGGGTCCGAGCCGCGCACCGATTTGTGGAGCGCCGAGATCAGGTTGTAGTGCCCGTCCGCGGACTTGTCGTAGATCGGCGCGCGCCGCTGCACGACGTCCTGCACCCGTTCGGCGTCGAACACCTCGTCAGGCCGCGCGGCGCGCCAGATCTCCTCGGCGAGGGTGAGCGAGGCGCGGCCGTCGCCGTCCGCCATCCGGATGAGCGCGGCGCGCGCCCCCGGATCGAGCGGAAGCGCCCTGCCCTCGATCGCTTCGGCGCGCGCAAGCAGCTTCTCGATCGCCTCCGCGTCGAGCGACCTGAAGACCAGCACGCGCGCCCGCGACAGCAGAGCCGCGTTCAGCGCGAAGGACGGGTTCTCGGTCGTCGCGCCGACGAGCGTGACGGTGCCGTCCTCCATGACCGGCAGGAAGCTGTCCTGCTGCGCCTTGTTGAAGCGGTGAATCTCGTCGACGAACAGCAATGTGCCGCGGCCGGCCGCGCGGCGGGCCCGCGCGGTCTCGAACACCTTCTTCAGATCGGCGACCCCCGAGAAGATCGCCGAGATCGGCTCAAAAGCGAGGTTCGTGGCGTCCGCGAGCAGACGGCCCACCGTCGTCTTGCCGGTCCCGGGCGGCCCCCAGAAGATCAGGCTTCCGAGGCTGCGCGCCGCCACCAGGCGGCCGAGCGCGCCGTCCGGCCCCAGAAGATGTTCCTGGCCGATGACTTCGTCGAGCGTCTGCGGGCGAAGCCTGTCGGCGAGCGGCCGCGGCGCGTCGCGCTCAAGTCCAGCCGCCTCGAACAGGTTCGCCACGCATCAGCCTCCGAACACGGACGTGATGGTATGCCCGTCGCGCTCGATCGTAACCTTCCAGACGCGAGGGCGACTGGACGAAATCCGGACGAGATCGCGCACGTTCCCGACCTTCGCGTCGTTCACCGCCCGCACGATGTCGCCCTTCTGGAAGCCGAGCTGCTGGGCGATCGAGCCGTCGGCGATCTCCATCACCACGACGCCGCGCAACGCCTGGTCGAGCGACATCTCGTCGGCGAGCGCCGGCGACAGATTGCCGACCGTGGCGCCCTGGAAAGGCGAGTCGCTTCGGAGCAAGCGGTCTTCGCGCGCCGGAACCTCGGGGGCGCGCGACAGCTCGACCCGGACCTTGCGCTCGGCGCCGCCGCGGCTCAGCGTCACCTCCGCCTGCCCTCCGACGGGCCGGGTCGCGAAGCGGTAGTTGAAGCCCTCGACGCCGTCGACCGGCCGGCCGTCCACGGCGACCACCAGATCGCCCTGCTCGACGCCGGCCTTCGCGGCAGGCGAATCCGGCGCAACGCTCGCGACCAGCACGCCCGTCGGAACCTTGAGGCCGAGGCCTTCCGCGAGCTCCGGCGTGACCGTCTGCAGCGAGGCGCCGAACCAGGGGCGGACGACCGACTTCGCGCCGGAGCGAGCCGACGACAGCACGACCCGAACCATGTTCGACGGGATCGCGAAGCCGATGCCGACCGAGCCGCCGGACTGGGAGAAGATCGCCGTGTTGATGCCGACGAGCTTGCCGTCGAGATCGACAAGCGCGCCTCCCGAGTTGCCGGGATTGATCGCGGCGTCCGTCTGGATGAAGGACTGGTAGTCGTCGACGCCGATCTGGGTGCGCGCGAGCGCCGAGACGATGCCCGACGTGACCGTCTGGCCGACGCCGAACGGATTGCCGACGGCGAGCACCAGATCGCCCACCTGCACCGCGTCCGAGTCGGCGAAGTCGAGGGTCGGAAATTTCTCCGAGCCGTCGCCGATCTTCAGCACGGCGATATCGGCGCGCTGGTCCTTGAGCAGGATCTTGGCCTCGAACTCGCGCTTGTCGGCCAGCGCGACGCGGACCTCGGTCATGCCCTCGACCACGTGATTGTTCGTGACCACCAGACCGTCGGACCCGACGATCACGCCGGAGCCGAGCGACCGCTGCACCCGTTCGCGCGGCCTGCCGCGGTCTCCGAAGAACTGGCGGAAGAAGGGATCGTCGAACAACGGATTGCGCTGCCGCCGCTCGGTCCGGCTGGCGTAAATGTTCACCACGGCCGGCGTAACGTGATGCACCACCGCCGCGAAAGAGAGCTTGATCTCCTCACGACTCTCCGGCAGCCGCCGCTCCTGCGCTTGGGCGGGGAGGACGAGGGCGGCGACCAGGGTGAGGATCGCGGCGGTGAGCTTCATGAAACGCGCTCCGCTCAGGTTCTGTGAGGCGGCGTCTGACATAAGGCCGACGCGCCGATTGCGAAACCGCGACATGGCCGCGCGACAGCGCCGGCCGCCGAACCGAAGCCTGGAGACGGCCTCATGCGAACGCTTCTGCTGATCATCGGACTTGCGGCGATCGCGGTCGGCGGGCTGTGGATCGGCCAGGGCCTCGGCTACGTCGCCTGGCCTGCCTCGAGCTTCATGATCCGTCAGCCCCAGTGGGCCTATTACGGCGCCGCGCTTGCCGCGGCCGGCCTCGCCCTCGCCGCCTGGTCGCGCCGCTAAGGCGCGCCGCGGGACCAGACCCTCAGAAACGAAAAAGCGGCCGTCGCCGGCCGCTTTCAGAGATCGAAGAAGAGCCGTCGCCTGATCAGGCGGCGGCCTCCGCCTCGGCGCGGGCGCGGTCGGCGGCGCCCTTGGCGTCGACGTCACGCTCGACGAATTCGATCACCGCCACCGGCGCGTTGTCGCCATGGCGGAAACCGGCCTTGATGATCCGCAGGTAGCCGCCGTTGCGGTCCTTGTAGCGCGGGCCGATCGTGTCGAAGAGCTTCTTCACGGTCGGGACGTGGCGGATCTCGGAGATCGCCTGACGGCGCGCGTGCAGGTCGCCGCGCTTGGCGAGGGTCACGAGCTTCTCGACCACCGGACGAAGGTCTTTCGCCTTCGGCAGGGTGGTCACGATCTGCTCGTGCTCGATCAGCGAGAGCGCGAGGTTGGCGAACATCGCCTTCCGGTGGCTCTGCAGCCGGTTGAAGCGGCGTCCCCGCCGGGCGTGCATGGACATTTCGTCTTCTCCTTCGGAGCTCAGGCGGCCTGGCCGCCGAGCTCAGCGATCTCAGTAGTGTTCTTCGAAGCGCTTGGCGAGTTCGTCGATGTTGTCCGGCGGCCAGCCGCCGACTTCCATCCCGAGGTGCAGGCCCATCTGGGCGAGCACTTCCTTGATCTCGTTCAGCGACTTCCGGCCGAAGTTCGGAGTGCGGAGCATCTCCGCCTCGGTCTTCTGGATGAGGTCGCCGATGTAGACGATGTTGTCGTTCTTCAGGCAGTTCGCCGAACGGACCGAAAGCTCGAGCTCGTCGACCTTCTTGAGCAGCGCCGGGTTGAAGGCAAGCTCCGGGATGGCGGACGGAGCGGCTTCCTTCTTCGGCTCCTCGAAGTTCACGAACACTTCGAGCTGGTCCTGCAGGATGCGCGCCGCGTAGGCGACCGCGTCCTCGGGCGACACCGAACCGTTGGTCTCAACCGTCAGCGTCAGCTTGTCATAGTCGAGGATCTGACCTTCACGCGTGTTCTCAACGCGGTAGGAGACCTTCTTGACAGGCGAGTACAGGCTGTCGACCGGGATCAGGCCGATCGGCGCGTCCTCGGGACGGTTGCGATCCGCCGGGACGTAGCCCTTGCCGGTGTCGACGGTGAACTCCATGCGGATCTCGGCGCCGTCGTCCAGCGTGCAGAGCGCCAGGTCCGGGTTCAGGATCTGGACGTCGCCCACCACCTGGATGTCGCCGGCGACGACCTGACCGGGGCCCTGCTTGCGCAGCACCATCCGCTTCGGGCCTTCGCCCTGCATCTTGATCGCCACGTCCTTGATGTTGAGGACGATGTCGGTCACGTCTTCGCGCACGCCCGGGATCGACGAGAACTCGTGCAGCACGCCGTCGATATGCACCGAGGTCACCGCCGCGCCCTGGAGCGACGACAGCAGGATGCGGCGCAGCGCGTTGCCGAGCGTGAGGCCGAAGCCCCGCTCGAGCGGCTCGGCGACCATGGTGGCGATGCGGTCGCCACGGCCGCTCGAGGTGACCTCGAGCTTGTTCGGCTTGATCAGGTCTTGCCAGTTCTTCTGGATCACGGACTGCATCCTTCGTCAGTCACCGTGGAAACGCGCCCTCGCGCTCCACAGTAGGCCTCGCCGCCGAGACGGGGGCCTGAAACGGACACGCGCCCCGCGAACGGGGCGCACGCAAAACCGGCGGTCTGCTCAGACCCGCCGGCGCTTGCGCGGCCGGCAGCCATTGTGCGGGATCGGGGTCACGTCGCGGATCGAAGTCACCATGAAGCCGGCGGCCTGAAGGGCCCGGAGCGCCGACTCACGGCCGGAGCCGGGACCGCGAACCTCGACCTCAAGCGTCCGCATGCCGTGCTCGGCCGCCTTCTTGGCCGCGTCCTCGGCCGCGACCTGCGCGGCGTAGGGCGTCGACTTGCGCGAGCCCTTGAAGCCCTGCGCGCCGGCGGACGACCAGGACACGGTGTTGCCCTGTGCGTCGGTGATGGTGATCATCGTGTTGTTGAACGTCGCGTTCACATGCGCGACGCCCGAAGCGATATTCTTGCGCTCGCGGCGGCGAATGCGCTGGGCTTCCTTGGCCATATAACTTTCGATCCTTCAGGCGCGCCCGTAGTTCCAGGCGCTCGGGAGTTTTGCGTCATCCCCGGCCGGCGAGAGCCGACCCGGGAGCTTTTCCAGTTCGCCCTCGCGGGAGGGCGACCGGCCGCCGAAGCGACCGGCGCGCGATCCGCGGCCTAACGGCCGCGGGCCGTTACTTCTTCTTGCCGGCGATCGGCTTCGCCTTGCCCTTGCGGGTGCGGGCGTTGGTGTGCGTGCGCTGGCCGTGGACCGGCAGGCCGCGGCGGTGCCGCAGGCCGCGATAGGAGCCGAGGTCCATCAGGCGCTTGATGTTCATCGAGACTTCGCGCCGCAGGTCGCCCTCGACCATGTAGTCGCGATCGATGGTCTCGCGGATCTGGATGACTTCGGCGTCGGTCAGCTGGTTGACCCGGCGCTCCGACGGGATCGCGACCTTTTCGCAGATCTCCTCGGCCTTCTTGGCGCCGATGCCGTGAATGTACTGAAGCGCGATGATCACGCGCTTGTTCGTCGGGATGTTTACGCCGGCGATACGGGCCACGAGGCAGTCTCCATGTGAGATCCGGCCGAGGCCGGGACTGACGCGCGTCCGGTGGAGCCCGGCCCTTGCGCATCGGCAAAACGAAAGAAAAGCTGGGCGTCGTGACGCCCAGCAGTCATCACTCTATAGGTGAGGGCCTGCGCGTAGCGTCTCGTTCGCCCCGCGTCAAGCCCAAATTACCTTCTGGCCGCGTCAGGCGGACGCCTTGGTCTCGGCCAGCACCTCGTCGATCGCGCGCGCGACGTCCTCGATCGGCGCCATGCCGTCCACGGAGGCGTAGATCCCGCGCTCCTTGTAGAACGGCCGGAGCCGGCTCGTGACCTCGCGATAATCCGCGATGCGCCGGGCGACCACTTCGGGAGCGTCGTCGCTCCTGAGCGGCTTGCCGGCGGCGGCCGCGTCGCGCGCCCTGCCCTCCACCCGCGCCAGCAGCGCGTTCTCGTCGACCGCCAGCTCGATCACCGCGTCGAGCTTCATGTCCTTCTGCTCGAGCATCTGCTCGAGCGCCTCGGCCTGGCTCACCGTGCGCGGAAAGCCGTCGAGGATGAAGCCCCGCTGCGCGTCCGGCTGGCTGATCCGATCGGCGACGATCTTGACCACCAGGCCGTCCGGGCAGAGCTGCCCACGGGCCATCAGGTCCTTGGCCTCGAGGCCATCCGGGCTGCCGGCCGCGACCGCAGCCCGCAGCATGTCGCCCGTCGAGAGCTGGATGATGCCGTTCTTCTCGACGAGACGCTCCGCCTGCGTTCCCTTGCCGGCGCCGGGCGGTCCCAGGAGAATCAGCCTCATCTGCGCTTACCCCTCAGCTTGGCCTTCTTGATCAGGCCCTCGTACTGCGCCGCGTAAAGGTGGCCCTGAACCTGCGCGACCGTATCCATCGTCACGGAAACGACGATCAGGAGCGATGTGCCGCCAAAGTAGAACGGAACCGCTGCGTACGAGATGAGGATCTCCGGGATCACGCAGACCAGGGCGATGTAAGCCGCGCCGACCACCGTGATGCGAGTCAACACATAGTCGATGTACTCGGCGGTGCGATCGCCGGGCCGGATGCCCGGAATGAAGCCGCCATACTTCTTCAGGTTGTCGGCCGTCTCCTTCGGATTGAAGACGATCGCGGTGTAGAAGAACGCGAAGAACACGATCAGCGCGACGTAGAGCACCATGTAGAGCGGGCGGCCATGCGCCAGGTGCGTGGTGATCACGCTCAGCCAGCCGGAGCCCCCGGCCTGCGAGGCCGAGAAGTTCGCGATCGTGGTCGGAAGCAGCAGCAGCGACGACGCGAAGATCGGCGGGATGACGCCCGCGGTGTTGAGCTTCAGCGGCAGATGCGAGGACTCGCCGCCCGTCATCTTGTTCTGTGAGACCTGGCGCTTCGGATACTGGATCAGCAGCCGCCGCTGGGCCCGTTCGACGTAGACGATGAAGGCGATGACAGCGACGGCCATGACCATCACGGCGAGGATCAGGCCGGTCGAGAGCGCGCCCTGGCGGCTGAGCTCGAGCGTCCCGGCGAGCGCTTGGGGCAGCTCGGCCACGATGCCGGCGAAGATGATCAGCGAGATGCCGTTGCCGATGCCGCGAGCGGTGATCTGCTCGCCCAGCCACATCAGGAACATCGTGCCGCCGGTCAGCGTCACGACGGTCGAGAGGCGGAAGAACAGGCCCGGATCGACGACGACGTTCTGCTGGCCCTCGAGACCGACGGCGATGCCGTAGGCCTGGACGGCGGCGAGCGCCACCGTGCCGTAACGCGTGTACTGGTTGATGACCTTCCGGCCCTGCTCTCCCTCCTTCTTCAGCGCCTCGAGGTGCGGCGAGACCGTGGTCATCAGCTGCACGATGATGGAGGCGGAGATGTAGGGCATGATCGCCAGGGCGAAGATCGCCATACGGCCGACCGCGCCCCCGGAGAACATGTTGAACAGGCCGATGATGCCGGTCGACTGCTGGCGGAAGAGCTCCGCCAGCGCCACCGGGTTGATGCCCGGCATCGGGATGTAGGTCCCGAGCCGGTAGACGAGCAGCGCGCCGAGCGTGAACCAGATGCGCTTCTTGAGTTCGTCCGCCTTCGAAAAGGCGGAGAAGTTCAGGTTGGCAGCAAGCTGCTCAGCGGCGGAAGCCATCGATCACGTCCACGAATAGGAGTACATACGCCGCCCCCAGATAGGGACGTCAGGCGGCGTCCGCATCCTTCTGGGGAGCGAGCAGCGTCACCTTGCCGCCGAGCTTCTCGATGGCGTCCGAGACGCTCTTCGAGACCGCGTAGACCTCGAGGTCGAGCTTCGTCGTCAGCTCGCCGCGGCCGAGCACCTTCACGCCGTCGCGCTTCTTCGACAGCACGCCGGCCTCGATGAGCGCCGCTTCCGTCACCGGCTTCGACGCGTCGAGCTTGCCGGCGTCCACCGCCTGCTGCAGACGCGCCAGGTTCACCTCGTTGAGGTCCTTGGCGAACAGGTTGTGGAAGCCGCGCTTCGGCAGGCGACGATAGAGCGGCATCTGGCCGCCCTCGAACGCCTTGATGGCGACGCCGGTGCGGGACTTCTGGCCCTTCACGCCGCGGCCGCCGGTCTTGCCCTTGCCCGAGCCGATGCCGCGGCCAACGCGGATCCGCTCCTTGGTCGCGCCGGGATTGTCCCGGAGGTCGTTGAGCTTCACCATCACTTCTCTCCCGCAGGCGTCTCGACGCGCACGAGGTGCGCGACCTTCGCGATCATCCCGCGAACGGCGGGCGTATCGGCCAGTTCGCGGCGCTTGCCGATGCGCCCGAGGCCGAGGCCCACGAGCGTGGCGTGCTGGTCGGCAGGACGGCGGGTGGACGAGCCGGTCTGGACCACCGTCACGCTGCCGGACTGAGACTTCTTCTTGGCGGCGTCAGCCATGATCAAGCTCCTAAAAACCGTCAGCCTTCGGCGACGGCGTCAGCGTCGACGTCGCGGCGGCGAGCCTGCAGCGTCGAAACCTTGAGACCGCGGCGGGCGGCGACGGAGCGCGGGCTGTCCTCGGCCTTGAGGGCGTCGAAGGTGGCACGCACCATGTTGTACGGGTTCGAAGAGCCCAGCGACTTGGCGACGACGTCATGGACGCCGAGCGTCTCGAACACGGCGCGCATCGGACCGCCGGCGATGATGCCGGTGCCGGCCGGAGCGGCGCGCAGCACGACGCGGCCGGCGCCATGGCGACCGTCGACGTCGTGGTGAAGCGTGCGGCCCTCGCGCAGCGGAACGCGGATCAGACCACGCTTGGCGCTCTCGGTCGCCTTGCGGATCGCCTCCGGAACCTCACGAGCCTTGCCGTGGCCGAAGCCGACGCGGCCCTTCTGGTCGCCCACGACGACGAGCGCGGCGAAGCCGAAGCGCCGGCCGCCCTTGACGACCTTGGCGACGCGGTTGATGTGGACGAGCTTGTCGACGAACTCGCTGTCCTCGCGGTCGCGATCGCGGCGGTTCTCTCTGGGCTCACGAGCCATTTGCTATCCTCTCGCCTCGAGCGGGCTTCAGAAGTTGAGCCCGCCCTCACGGGCGGCCTCGGCCAGGGCTTTGACCCGGCCGTGATAGATGTATGCGCCGCGGTCGAACACGACGTCCTTGACGCCAGCCGCCTTGGCGCGCTCGGCCACGAGCTTGCCGACCGCCTGGGCGGCCGCCATGTCCGCCCCGGTCTTGCCGCTGGCGCGGAAGTCCTTGTCGAGCGTGGAGGCTGCGGCGAGCGTCACGCCCTTCGCGTCGTCGATGACCTGAGCGTAGATCTGCTTCGACGAGCGATGGACGGACAGCCGCGGACGGCCGTTGGCGTTGGCCAGGAGGGCCCGGCGGACGCGCGCCTTGCGGCGGGCCTGGGTCGCGAGATTCTTCGACATGGTTCCGGGCCCTTACTTCTTCTTGCCTTCCTTGCGGAAGATGAACTCGCCCGCGTACTTCACGCCCTTGCCCTTGTAAGGCTCGGGGCGGCGGAAGTCCCGGATCTCGGCGGCCACCTGACCGACGCGCTGGCTGTCGACGCCGCTCACGGTGAGCTCCGTCGGCTTGCCGGCCACGATCTGGATGCCGTCCGGGATCGGATAGACGACGTCGTGGCTGTAGCCGAGCGCCAGCACCAGGTTCTTGCCCTGGACGGCGGCGCGATAGCCGACGCCGCTGATCTCGAGCTTCTTCTCGAAGCCCGAGGTCACGCCGGTGACGAGGTTCTGCACCATCGTCCGCGACATGCCCCACATCGACCGCGCGCGCTTGGTGTCCTCGCGCGGCTGGACCGAAATCTTGCCGTCCTTGAACTCGACGACGACGTCGTCATGCGCACGAAAGGCGAGCTCGCCCTTCGGACCCTTGACCTTGATGTTCTGCCCGTCAACCGCCGCGGTCACGCCCGACGGCACGTCGACCGGCTTCTTGCCGATGCGCGACATGATCGCTCTCCGTATCCTGCTTCCAGAAAACCCTCTGCCCAAGCGTCAGAAGACGCGGCAGAGGATCTCCCCACCCACGTTCTGGTCGCGGGCGTCATGATCCGCCATCACGCCCTTGGGCGTGGACAGGATCGAGATGCCGAGGCCGTTGGCGACTCGCGGCAGGTTCTTGACCGAGGCGTACACCCGGCGGCCCGGCTTGGACACCCGCTGAATCTCGCGGATGACCGGCGCGCCGTCGTAGTACTTCAGTTCGATCTCGAACTCAGTGCGGCCGTTGGCCAGCTCCGTCTGGGTGTAACCCCGGATGTAGCCTTCCGCCTGCAGCACGTCCAGCACGTGCTGGCGCAGCCGGGAGCCGGGCGTCGAGCACGACGTCTTGTTCCGCATATGCGCGTTGCGGATGCGCGTCAGCATATCGCCGAGGGGATCGATCATCGACATGATTCCCTCCTCCTCACCAGCTCGACTTCAGGAGACCGGGAATCAGGCCCTTGGAGCCGAGATCCCGGATCGCGATGCGCGACACGCCGAGCTTGCGGTAGTAGGCCCGCGGCCGGCCCGTCATCTCGCAGCGATTGCGGATGCGAACCTTGGAGCCGTTGCGCGGCAACTCGGCGAGCTTCAGGCGCGCAGCGAAGCGCTCCTCCAGCTCGCGGCTGTCGTCCTTGGCGATCGCCTTGAGCTCGGCACGCTTCTCAGCGTCCTTGGCGACCAGGCGGCGGCGCCGGTTGTTCTTCTCGATCGCGCTTTTCTTAGCCATGCGATCCTCCCGTCACTGCCTGAAGGGGAAGTTGAAGGCGCGCAGCAGCGCGCGCGCTTCGTCGTCAGACTTCGCCGTCGTGCAGACGATGACGTCCATGCCCCAAACCTGATCGATCTTGTCGTACTCGATCTCGGGGAACACGATGTGCTCCTTGATGCCGAGGGCGAAATTGCCGCGGCCGTCGAAGCTCTTGGGGTTCAGGCCGCGGAAGTCGCGGACCCGCGGCAGCGCGATCGTGACCAGGCGATCGAGGAAGTCGTACATGCGCTGGCGACGCAGGGTCACCTTGGCGCCGACCGACTGGCCCTCGCGCAGCTTGAAGGTCGCGATCGACTTGCGCGCCTTGGTGATCACCGGCTTCTGACCGGTGATCTTGGCGAGCTCGCCGGCGGCGGTGATCGCCTTCTTCGAGTCGGCGACAGCCTCGCCGATGCCCATGTTGACGACGATCTTCTCGATCGCCGGCACAGCCATCGGGTTCTTGTAGCCGAACTCTTCAATCAACTTCGCGCGCACCACCTCGTCGTAGTGCTGCTTCATGCGCGGCGTGTAGACTGCCTCAGGCATCGATCTGCTCCCCCGAACGGGTCGCGACGCGCACCTTCCGGCCGTCGTCCAGGACCTTGAAGCCAACGCGCGTCGCCTTGCCGTCCTTCGGATCGGCGACCGCGAGGTTGGAAAGATGGATAGCGGCTTCCTTGCGGATGATGCCGCCTTCCTGCGTCTGGGTCTGCTTCTGGTGACGCGCGATCATGTTCACGCCGCGCACCAGGGCGCGCTCGTCCTTCGGCATCACCTGAAGCACTTCGCCGGTCTTGCCCTTGTCACGGCCGGCGAGAACGACGACCTTGTCGCCCTTCTTGATCTTCGCGGCCATCACAACACCTCCGGCGCGAGCGAGATGATCTTCATGTGGTTCTTGGCGCGCAGCTCGCGCGGAACCGGGCCGAAGATACGCGTGCCCACCGGCTCTTTCTGGTTGTTGATCAGCACGGCCGCATTGCGGTCGAAGCGGATCACCGAACCGTCCAGACGACGGATGTCCTTGGCGGTGCGAACGACGACCGCCTTCATGACGTCGCCCTTCTTTACGCGGCCGCGCGGGATCGCCTCCTTCACGGAGACGACGATCACGTCGCCGACGCGCGCATAGCGGCGACCGGCGCCGCCGAGCACCTTGATGCACATCACTCGCTTGGCGCCGGAATTGTCGGCGACATCGAGATTGCTCTGCATCTGAATCATGGCCGTTCAGCCTTTCCATTTCGCCCGGACCGGTATCCGCATTCACGCGGACCTCGCCCGGCGGGCCCTTCAGATGTTTGGTTACTCAGTCGGCGCGGGCGCGGAGGCGTCCGGGCTGACCGAGGCGTCCGACTTGACGACCCAGCGCTTGAGGCGCGAGATCGGCCGGCTCTCCTCGATCCACACGAGGTCGCCGATCTTGAACCGGCCGTCCTCGTCATGGGCGTGGTAGTGCTTGGTCCGCCGCACCGTCTTCTTGAGAAGCGGATGGGTGAAGCGGCGCTCCACCTTGACCACGACGGTCTTGGCGTTCTTGTCCGAAATGACAGTCCCGAGAAGGACGCGTTTGGGCATGGTGTCCTCCTCAGGCCTTCGTCGCGGCTTCGCCGCGCTTGACGGTCGCGACAGTGCGGATGCGGGCGATGTCGCGCCGCACCTGGCGCACGCGCGCCGTGTTCTCGAGCTGGCCGGTGGCCCGCTGGAAGCGCAGGTTAAACTGCTCTTTCTTCAGCTTCACAAGCTCGTCGTCGAGCTGGTCGACGGTCATCGCGCGAAAGTCCTGCGCCTTGGCCATGGTCAAATCCTCACTCGGCGATGCGCTGAACGAAGCGCGTGCGGATCGGCAGCTTGGCGGCGGCGAGCGCCAGCGCCTCGCGGGCGATCTCGGCCGAAACGCCGTCGATCTCGAACATGATGCGGCCCGGCTTCACCTTGGCGGCCCAGAACTCGTTCGCGCCCTTGCCCTTACCCATGCGGACTTCGGTCGGCTTCTTGGAGACCGGCACGTCCGGGAACACGCGGATCCAGACGCGGCCGGCGCGCTTCATGTGACGCGTGAGCGCCCGGCGTGCGGCTTCGATCTGACGGGCGGTGATGCGCTCCGGCTCAAGAGCCTTCAGACCGAACGCCCCGAAGTCGAGGTCGAAACCTCCCTTCGCGACGCCGCTGATGCGGCCCTTGAACTGCTTGCGGAACTTAGTCTTCTTCGGTTGCAGCATGGCTTAAACTCCTGCGCCCCCGCTCACGCGTGGTCGCGGCGCGGCGGACGACCGCCGTCGCCGTCGTTAAGACGCCGGTCCTGGGCCATGGGATCGTGCTCCATGACCTCGCCCTTGAAGATCCAGACCTTCACGCCGCAGGTGCCCATCGCGGTCTTGGCGGTCGCGACGCCATAGTCCACGTCGGCGCGCAGCGTGTGCAGCGGAACGCGACCCTCGCGATACCACTCCGTGCGGGCGATCTCGGCGCCGCCGAGGCGGCCGGCGCAGTTGATCCGAATGCCCTCGGCCCCGAGCCGCATCGCGGACTGGACGGCGCGCTTCATGGCCCGGCGGAACGCCACGCGGCGCTCCAGCTGCTGCGCGATCGACTCGGCCACCAGCGTCGCGTCGACTTCCGGCTTGCGGACCTCGACGATGTTGATGTGCACCTCGGAGGTGGTCATCGAGCCGACCTTCTTGCGAAGCTTCTCGATGTCCGCGCCCTTCTTGCCGATCACGATGCCCGGACGGGCAGAGTAGATCGACACCCGGCACTTCTTGTGCGGGCGCTCGATGACGATCTTGGAGACCGCCGCCTGCTTGAGGTCCTTCAGGAGCGCGTCACGGATCGCCACGTCCTCACGGAGCAGCTTGCCGTACTCGCCCTTGCTGGCGAACCAGCGCGAATCCCAGGTGCGGTTGATGCCGAGCCGAAGCCCGATCGGGTTGACCTTATGACCCATCGTCTTCTCCTCAGGCCTTCGCCGCTTCCGCCTCGACCTGACGAACGACGATCGTCAGGTGCGAGAACGGCTTCTGGATCGTGCCGACGCGGCCGCGGGCGCGGGGGCTGAAGCGCTTCATGACGATCGACTTGCCGACATAGGCCTGCGAAACGATGAGATCGTCGACGTCGAGGTCGTGATTGTTCTCGGCGTTGGCGATCGCGCTCTCGAGCGTCTTCTTCACCTGGCCGGCGATCCGCTTGCGCGAGAAGGTCAGATCGGCGAGCGCCGTCTCGACCTTCTTGCCGCGGATCATCTGCGCGACGAGGTTCAGCTTCTGCGGCGAGATGCGGACCATGCGGAGCACGGCCTTCGCCTCGTTGTCGGGAAGCGCGCGCTTGGCTGCCTGCTTGCCCATCGTTACTTCCTCTTCGCCTTCTTGTCCGCCGCGTGCCCGTAGAAGGTGCGCGTCGGGGCGAACTCGCCGAACTTGTGGCCGATCATCTCTTCAGAGACCGCCACGGGAATGTGCTTCTGCCCGTTGTAGACCCCGAAAGTGAGGCCCACGAACTGCGGCAGGATCGTCGAGCGGCGGCTCCAGGTCTTGATGACCTCACTGCGGGTCGATGACCGCGCAGCGTCCGCCTTCTTCAGCAGGTACCCGTCGACGAAGGGACCCTTCCAGACTGAACGCGCCATGGCCGGCTCTCCTTACTTCTTCTTCCGGGCGTGACGGCTCGACACAATGAACTTGTCGGTCGCCTTGTTGCTGCGCGTCCGCTTGCCCTTGGTCGGCTTGCCCCAGGGGGTCACCGGATGGCGGCCGCCCGAGGTGCGGCCTTCGCCGCCGCCATGCGGATGATCGACCGGGTTCATGGTCACGCCGCGGTTATGCGGACGCCGGCCAAGCCAGCGCGAACGCCCAGCCTTGCCGAGGTTGATGTTCGAGTGGTCCGGGTTCGACACGGCGCCGACGGTCCCGAAGCACTGGCCGTGCACCAGGCGCTGCTCGCCCGAGCTCAGCCGCAGCGTGACGTAGCCCTGGTCGCGGGCGACGATCTGCGCGTAGGAGCCGGCGGAGCGAGCGATCTGGCCGCCGCGGCCGATCTTGAGCTCCACATTGTGGACGATCGTGCCGACCGGCGCGGCGCCGAGCGGCATCGCGTTGCCGGGCTTCACGTCGACCTGCGCGCCGGCGACGACGGAGTCGCCGACCTGCAGGCGCTGCGGCGCCAGGATGTAGCTCAGCTCGCCGTCCGCATAGCGGATCAGCGCGATGAAAGCCGAGCGGTTCGGATCGTACTCGATCCGCTCCACCGTCGCCGGGACGTCAAGCTTGCGCCGCTTGAAGTCGATCAGACGGTAGGTCCGCTTGTGGCCGCCGCCGCGGAAGCGGACGGTGACGCGACCGTAGTTGTTGCGGCCGCCCTTGGACGAAAGGCCCTCGGTCAGCTGCTTGAGCGGCGCACCCTTGTAGAGGGCCGACCGGTCGACGATCACCAGCTGGCGGAGGCCGGGCGTGATCGGATTGTAACTCTTGAGCGCCATTGTCGGCTCCCTTCCCCGTCCCGCCTCAGAGACCCGTGGTCACGTCGATCGAATGGCCTTCGGCCAACGTCACGATCGCGCGCTTCGAGTCCGACTGGTGGCCGAGTCGGCCACGGAATCGCTTCGTCTTGCCCTTGCGGACCAGCGTGTTGACGCTCACGACCTTGACGTCGAAGAGCTTCTCCACCGCAGCCTTGATCTGCGGCTTGGTCGCGGTGTCAGACACCTGGAACACGACCTTGTTCTCTTCGGACGCGTAGGTCGCCTTCTCGGTGATGATCGGCGACCGGATGACGTCGTAATGGCGCAGATCGGTCATTTGAAGCGCGCCTCCAGCGCATCGATCGCCGCCTTGGTCAGCACCAGCACGTCGCGGCGGAGGATGTCGTAGACGTTGATGCCCTGAACCGGCAGCACGTCGACCGTGTGCACGGAGCGAGCGGCGAGCTTGACGTTCGCGTTCACCTCGGCGCCGTCGACCACCAGCGCGTTCGAGAAGCCGAGCTTCTCGATCTGCGCCTTGAACGCCTTCGTCTTGGCGTCCTCGAGACCGAAGGAGTCGACGACGACGATCTGCTGATCGCGGGCCTTGGCCGAAAGCGCGTGCTTCAGGCCGAGCGCCCGGACCTTCTTCGGCAGGTCATGCGCATGGGAGCGCACGACCGGCCCGAAGGCGCGACCGCCGCCGCGGAACTGCGGCGCGGAAGCCTGGGCGTGACGGGCGCGGCCCGTGCCCTTCTGCTTGTACATCTTCTTGCCCGTGCGGGCGATGTCCGAGCGGCCGAGCGTCTGGTGCGTGCCGGCCTGGCGCTTGGCGAGCTGCCAGCGCACGACGCGGTGCAGGATGTCCGTCCGCGGCTCGAGGCCGAAGATGTCGTCCGACAGCGTGACCGTCTCGCCGGCCTGGCCATCGGCCTTGGTGATCGCGATGTCGACCATCACGCGTTCTCCGTCTCGGTGGCCGAGGTCTCGACCGAAGCCGCGGCGGCGCCGCGCTCGCGGAACGAGCCGGGCATCGGGGTGCCCTCGGGCAGCTTGGTCTTGACGGCGTCGCGCACCAGGATCCAGCCGCCCTTGGCGCCCGGAACGGCGCCCTCGACGAGGATCAGCCCGCGCTCGACGTCGGTGGAGACCACCCGCAGGTTCTGGGTGGTCACCCGCACGTCGCCCATGTGACCGGCCATCTTCTTGTTCTTGAAGACCTTGCCGGGATCCTGACGGCCGCCCGTCGAACCGTGCGAACGGTGCGAGATCGACACGCCGTGGGTGGCGCGAAGGCCGCCGAAGTTGTGCCGCTTCATGGCGCCGGCGAAGCCCTTGCCGATCGAGGTGCCGGTCACGTCGACGCGCTGGCCGGCCACGAAGTGGTCGGCGGTCAGCTCGGCGCCGACCGGGATCAGCGCATCTTCGCTGACGCGGAATTCGACGAGCTTGCGCTTCGGCTCCACCTCGACCTTGGCGAAATGACCGCGCTCGGCGCGCGTCACGTTCTTCGGCTTGCGCGAGCCCGCGCCGAGCTGAAGCGCGACGTAGCCCTGAGCTTCAACAGTGCGGTGGCCAACCACCTGGCACTGGTCAACCTTCAGCACCGTCACGGGGACATGCTCGCCGGCGTCCGTGAAGACGCGGGTCATGCCCAGCTTCTGTGCGATGAGTCCGGACCGCATTTGCGTCGTCCTTCCGAATAATCCGATCAGAGCTTGATCTCGACATCCACGCCGGCCGCGAGGTCGAGCTTCATGAGCGCGTCCACGGTCTGCGGGGTCGGGTCGACGATGTCGAGGAGACGCTTGTGCGTCCGGATCTCGAACTGTTCGCGGCTCTTCTTGTCGACGTGAGGCGAGCGGTTCACGGTGAACTTCTCGATGCGCGTCGGCAGCGGGATGGGCCCGCGCACCTGGGCGCCGGTCCGCTTCGCCGTCGACACGATCTCGCGAGTCGAGGTGTCGAGGATGCGGTGATCGAACGCCTTCAGGCGGATCCGGATGTTCTGGCCGTTCATGTTCGTCCGTCTCCACGAGACGGGCGGCGCCGGAGGTCCGGCGCGCCCGCCGCGGTCAAAGCAAGAAGGTTCCGATCACTCGATGATGCTGGCGACGACGCCGGCGCCGACGGTTCGGCCGCCTTCGCGGATCGCGAAGCGCAGCTTCTCCTCCATCGCGATCGGCACGATCAGGTGCACCTCCATCGCGATGTTGTCGCC
>NZ_JBJKEX010000360.1:0-3042 GCF_045505405.1 Hansschlegelia beijingensis
GCCACGGCGCCCGCGGCGCGACGCGGCGGCGCTCGATGCGCTCGGCGACGGCTTCGGCCACGCCGAGGCAGGCTTCTTCGCGATCCGGAGCTCCGTCCGTCAGCACCCATGCCCGCATATCCTAGGTTGTCGGACGCGGAGTGGGCGCGATCAAGGCGGACGGAGCGAAGAGCGGGAGTTATCCGCCGGATGAAAGCGCCTGGATGACTTCCATGGTCGGATAGCCGTCCGCCGGCAGGCCGCGCTGGATCTGCGCCTTGCGCGTCGCGCGCCGGGTGTCGAAGCCGAGCTTGCCGTCCACCTCGTCCGCCGGCAGCAGGCCGTCCCGGGCCAGCAGCTGCTGCAACGTCCGGATCTCGTCGCTATTGAGCCCGCGCACAGGCGCGTTGCCTTCCGAGACCGCGGGCGCGCCGTCGAGCCGCGTCGCCAGATAGGCGGCCGTCAGCGCATAGACGAAGGACTGGTTCCAGGTCCGGTAAACGTCGAAGTTCTGGTAGGCGAGGAACGCCGGGCCGTTGCGCCCCATCGGGAGCAGCAGCGCGGCCGGCGCGTCGTCGCGGAACAGCGCCCCGTTCCGCGGCTTGACGCCCCAGGCGCGCCATTCGGCGACGGTGTGCTTGATGTCGATGTCGGCTTCCTGCCAGGGCATCTCCGCCGGCACGACGACCTCCTGGATCCACGGCTCCCCGCGGCGCCAGCCGAGGTCGGCCACGTATTTGCCCGCGGAGGTCAGCGCGTCCGGCAAGCTGCGCATCAGGTCGCGCCGGCCGTCGCCGTCGGCGTCCACCGCGGAGCGAACGTAGTCGACCGGCATCATCTGGGTTTGGCCGAGTTCGCCGGCCCAGGCCCCGCGCATCTCGGACGGCGCGAGATCGCCGCGCTCCACGATCTTCAGCACCGCGATCAGCTGCGGACGAAAGAAGTCCGGGCGACGGCAGTCGTGCGACAGCGTCGCGAGCGCGTTGCGGGTGTCGAACTTTCCGAGATTGGCGCCGAAGTCCGTCTCGAGGCCCCAGAACGCCACGATGACCGCGGGCGGCACGCCGTACTGGCGTTCGACCTCGGACAGCAGACCCGCGTTCTGCTTCATCATCTGCACCCCCTTGGGGAGCCGAGGCGCGCCGGCCATTCGCCCGGCGAACTGCAGGAAGGTCTGCTGGAAGACGGACTGGGCGCGATCGGCCGCCAGCACCTTGGGCTCGATCCGGACCCCGGCGAGGCCTTCCTCGATGGCCTTGTCCGAGACGCCGGCGGCCCGGGCCTCGGCGCGGACGCCTTCCAGCCAGGCGTCGAAGTCACCCCCGCAGGGGGCCTGCGCCGTCGCGAGCGAAGTCGACGCGGCGAGCAGAAGGGCGACGGCGGCGCCGCGGGCGACAAAGGTCATGGAGTCCGATCCGGAACGAGCGAGAGTGAAGGCCAGAAAGCGGACCAGTGGATGAAGCGTCAAGCGGGCGAAGAGATGGCGGAGGTGACGCCTTCGTCATCTCCCCCGCTTGAGACGCGCGACCAGACGCGAAAGCGTCTTCTCGGCCCGTCTCAGTCCGGGTCGCCCGCGGGCGTCCTGATAGGCCTTCTTGAGCGCGCCGGAGGCGAAGGCCTCGACCACGACGGCGTGCACATAGGACTTGCGGACCACCGCCGGCGTGTTCGAGAGCCTCTCCGAGACCGCCCGCATCACCGCGGCCAGCTGGCGCTTGCGTCCGCGCTCGCTCGGGGCCGGCTCCACCTCGACGAGCTGCTCGGCAGCGGTCGCGCTGGCGCCGAGCTGCCGCAGATCCTTGGCGGTGATCGGCAGGCCTGTGATCTCGCGCAGATAGGCGTTCACGTCGGTCGAGGTGATCCGCCTCACCTGGCCGGCCTCGTCCTTGTACTGGAACAGCCTGCGGCCCGGGAGCGAGGCGACGCCCGAGAGCGCCTTCGCCAGCCGGCCGGAGCGAAGCTTGCAGCTGATGTCCTTTCCGCCCTTGCCGCGGAAGTTCAGCTGCACGCTCTCGCCTTCGACCTTGACGTGGCGCTTCAGCAGCGTGCTCGCGCCATGCGCCTGGTTCGAGCGCACATAGGTCTCGCAGCCGACCCGGATGTGGGTTTCGTCGATCAGCGCGACGGCGGCGGCGAGCGCCTTGGCGCGGCTGAGCCGCGGGCTCGCCAGATCCTGCGCGACGGCGCGGCGCAGCTTCGGAAGCGCCTCGATGACGCGATCGAGCCGCTCCACCTTCCGGGTTTCGCGCACCGTGTCCCAGTCCGGATGGTAGCGGTACTGGGTTCGGCCCGCCTCGTCGCGGCCGATCGCCTGCAGATGGTGGCGCGGATCCGCGGCGATGCGCACATTGCGATAGGCCGGCGGGATCGCGAGCGAGCGGATGCGCGCCAGCGTCTCCTCGTCGGTGATCCGTCGGCCCGCCTTGTCGACGTAGAAGAAGCCCCGTCCGGCGCGCCTGCGCTCGACCGACAGATCGCGCGGCGCGGCGAGCTTCAGCCCCGCCGCCTTGGCGATCTCCTCGACGGTCATGCTCTCCGGTTCGGGTTCGGGCGTCGCGGCGTCCGCCATGCTGCACCTCATGGGGCCGACGGACATCCGCCGGCAGCAATGCAGAACAGCGGGGACCGAAGCGCGGTTCCCGCGCTTGGCGGAAGCGCGCGGTTCTGCTTAGTGCGCCGCGTGTCCAGTCTTCCCCCGACCCGAGGTTCTGCGATGACAGCTTCCGCGCCGCTCGTCGAAGTCACGCGCGGGCTCTCGGTCGAGAGCCGCCATACCGGCGCGGTCGCGATCGCCGACGTCACCGGCAAGCTGGTGTTCTCGCTCGGAGACGCCGAGCGGCTGACCTTTCCGCGCTCCGGCGTGAAGGCGCTGCAGGGCCTGCCTCTGGTGGAGAGCGGGGCTGCGGCCCGGTTCGGCCTCACGGACGCGGAGCTCGCCCTCGCCTGCGCCTCGCATGGCGGCGAAGCCCATGTTGGCGATGTCCCCCGCGCGCAGGTTCACCTCGGCGGCGCTGCCTGCGCCCTCCACCAGGACCAGGTCCGCCGTCGCCGCGAGACGATCGA
>NZ_JBJKEX010000361.1:0-3040 GCF_045505405.1 Hansschlegelia beijingensis
GCCGCCGAGCCGCGCATCACGCGCTGGTCGCGGGCCTCCGCGACATCGAGGCTGGCGCCATGGCGCGCGGCGATCTCGCCGAGCGTCGTAAGCGCCTTGATCTGCTCGGCCACGACGCGGCGGAGCTCGGCTGCGTTCTCCTCCGCCTCCTTCGGCATCTCCAGCACGCCGCGGCGCAGCTGTTCGCGCGTCGCGTCGAGCTCGCCCTGGATCGACGCGGTCATGGTCCGCATCTCGCGGGTGACCTCGCCGAACTTGGCGCTCGCTTCGCCCAGCATGCGCTGGATGTCGCGCGCGGCCTCCTCGCTCGCCGCCTTGAGGGCCGCGGCGGTCTTCTGCCGCTCGCCCTCGCTCGTCTGGCGGACCTTGTCGAACTCGCCGGCGATCGACTGGGTCGTGGCGCCGACCTGCGCGGCCAGCCCCTCGGCGACGCGCCGGGCGCGCTGTTCGGACTTCGACAGCGCCCCGTCGATCGAGGCGGTGAAGCCCTCGAGCGCAGCACCAAGCTCCTTGGCCTTGCCGCCAAGCTCTTCCGCCAGCACGTCGAGGGCGGTGCGCCGCTCCTCGAGCGAGCCGGCGAGGCGGCTCTGCGTGCCGTCCAGGGTCTCGGTGATCTTGCTGATCGCCTGGGTCTGGTGCTCGAGCTGGCGGGCGACCTCACTGACCCGGTCGAGCACGCTGGTCGACACGTCGCGCAGCGACGCCACCTGGCCGCCGACGCGTTCGCCGGTGCGCGTCGTCGTCTCGGCGATGTCGGCCATGATCTCCTCGAAGGCCGTCACGCGGCCCGAGAGGTCGGTCTCGACCGCGCCGAGCTTCTTGGAGGCGACATCAAGCAGTCCCTGCAGCGAGCCATTGGCGTCGGAGAGCTTGCCCAGAGCGTCGGCGAGCTCCGCGGTGAGCGCGGTCTGCGTCTCCGTGAGCTCGGCCACCGCGCGCTTGCTCTCCCGCGAGATCGTGCGGGCGAGGGCCGAGGTCGCTTCGGTGACAGCCTCCTGCAGCTTCTGGCTGGACCCGTCGAGCTGCTCCACGGCCTTTGCGGTTTCCGCGCCTAGCGTCTCGCCCAGGCGCTGCGAGGTGAGCCGCAGCCGGTCGGCGACCTGGCTCAGATTCGCGACCGCGGACGCGCCGCGGGTCTCGAAGGTCGTGACCAGCTCGCCGTTCAGCCCCTCGATCGTCTCGCGCAACGCGTCGCCGCGCGCGCCGAGCAGTTCGACCAACGCGGTGGAGCGCTGGTCGAACGCGTTCGCAACCGTCTCACCGACGCTTGCGAGTTCGCGGGTGACCTCGCCCCCCTGACGGCTGAGCCGATCGAGCAGGCCGGAGCCGTTCTGGTCGAGCGCGGCCGAGAACTCGGCGATGCGGGAGCTGAGCGCCTCCGCGGTCTCGCCGGCGAGCCGGGCGAGTTCGGCTTCGACGCGGCCGGAGACCTCGCCGAGCGCCTGCGAGACGCCCTCGATCTTGCCGCTGATCCGCTCGGCGACCCCTGCGCTGCGCTCGTCAAGCGCCGCGCTGACGGAGTCGAGACGGCCCAGAACCGTCATCTCGAAGCGGGCGATGCGGGTGTCGAGCGTGTCGCCGACCTCGATCGCCTTGGCGCCGAGGGCGCGGTTGACCGCCTCCGCCTTGCCGTCGAACGAGGCGACGAGATCGTCGGTGCGCGCCGACAGCGTCGCGGCGAATTCCGACGCCCGCTGCGCGAGCGCTGCCGCGACCGTAGTGGAGCCTTCGCCCAGCGTGCGGGCGAGTTCGAGCGTCCGCTGCGCGAGCGTCTCGTTGAGCGTCCGCGTCCGGGAGCTGAGCCCGTCGTCGATGCGGGTGATCCGGCTCTCGAGCGACAGAGCGAGGTCGCCGAGGCGGGTCGCCATCTGGTCGTCGAACGAGTTGAACCGGTTCGCCAGCAGCGCGTCGAGGTCGGCGGCGCGGCTCGCGAAGGAGTCGGCCCGTTCCGCCAGCGTCCGCTCGAGCTCGGACGCCTTTGCGTCGAAGCCTGCGACGTGCACCGCCACCGAGCGGGTCAGCTTGACCGCGCGGTCGTCGAAGCTCTCGAAGCTCTGCGCCACCGCGGAGCCGATCGCGCTGGCGCGCTCGCTGAGCGTGGCGATCCGCTCGTCGAGCGTGCCGTCCAGCGCCCCGATGCGCTCCGAGAAGGTCGAGAGCCGTTCGCCGAGCGCCCCGTCGAGCGTCGAGACGCGCGCGTCGAAGGCGCCCAGCCGCTCGCCGATGATGCGGTCGAGCGTGGCGATCTTGCCGTCGATCTTGCCGATCTGCGCGCCGACGGTCTCGTCGATCGCGCTGACCTTGGTGTCGATGGCGGCGACGCGACCGGCCATGGCGCCGTCGAGCCTTGCGATCTGGTCGTCGAGCAGGGTGACGCGATCGTCGAACGAGCCGATCTGGCCGGCGATCTGCCGCCCGACCTGCTCGATCCGCTGGTCGAGGTTCGCGACATGCTGGCGCGAGGCGTCGTCGAACGCCACGATCCGCTCGTCGAAGCCGCCAAGCCGCGCCTCCAGCGCCTGGGCGACGCGTCCGGTCTCGTCGCCGAGCCGGCGAGCGGCCTCCGCGACGCGGTCGGAGACGACGTCCCCGAAGCGATCGCCCTGTTCGGCCAGCTTGCGCTCCGCCTCGCCGACGCGTTCGGCCAGGAGTTCGGCGAAGCGGCCGCTCTCTTCGCCGAGGCGTTCCACGAGACCCGGAGCGCGCTTGTCGAGCGCCTCTTCAAGACCGGTCAGATAGCCGGCCAGCGACTGGGTGAGGGCGCCGCCGCGCGCGGCGATCGCGTCGTTGAACGCTTCCGCCGCCATGGTCAGCGCCTCGCCGACCTTCTCGCCGCGCCGGGCGACGGTCGAGTCGATCTCGCCGACGACGCGATCGAGCTGTTCGCGGATCGCGGACACGCGGGCGTCCATCAGGCCGCCGAAGTCCGCGACCGAGTCCTGCAGCGTGGAGCGAGCCGCCGCTGCGCCGTCCTCGAGGCGCTGCGCCACGTGCAGAGCGGCGTCGCCGAGCATGCGCTCGGCGTTGCTGATTTCGCCCG
>NZ_JBJKEX010000362.1:0-3039 GCF_045505405.1 Hansschlegelia beijingensis
TTGCACTGCAATCTCGCCACGATGACTTGTCGTTAGTGATCGATAGAAGAACTGGCCACAGCGGCAGCATGTGGCCATAGACCTCCGCGACGCGGTCTACCATGGGCGCGCCGGCCGAGCCTTCGAAGCGCTCGAGCGCGCCGACGCTCCAGTGCTCCTGGAACACCTCGACGAAAGCCGCCAGGCGTCGGTGTTCGCGCCCTCGGACACGCCCGAAGCGGTGTGGCCCGTGACGGAGATCGGGTAGTTCAGCGCCCGGAGCGAGGGCGCCAGCGCCGCGAGAGCGTCCACGACGCGCTGCGAGGGCGCGGCCGATCCGGCCGGGAACATCGAGCGGCCGTCCTGGTCGACGATCGCGATCGAGACCCCGTCCGGGGTGTCCTCCACCACGATCTGGTTCGAGACGTCGGCGATTTCGGGCATCGAGCGCAGCGCCTGGCGCAGCGTCGCGGCGGCGCGGGCGAAGCCGCGCGCGGCCGGCTCGGTGTCGCGCCGGTCGGGCGAAAGGGGGCCGGCGAGATCGGAGGTCTCCTCCGGGGTGCGGGCCGTGTTGTTGAGCAGTTCGGTGCGGGCCGGCGATCCGGCGATGTCGATCACGCCGTCGGCGATGACCTGTTTCTGCGAGCCGAAGGCCTCGCGCATCGAGCCCGCGACGATCGCCATCTTCTTCTTGTCCTGCGACGAGAACGCCACCAGGACCACGAAGAACGCCATCAGCAGAGCCATCAGGTCGGCGAAGGTGACGAACCAGCCGTGCCCGCCGCCGTGCGCGTCATGCTTCTTGCGCGCCATCAGGCGGCCGCTTCGAGCAGATCTGCGCGATGCTTCTCGGGCAGGTAGGCGAGCAGCATCTCCTTGATCACGGCTGGGCTCTTGGACGCCCTGAGCTGCAGCACGCCGTCGATGACCAGCGTCTGGTTGAGCTCGTCATGGGCGAACTTGATGGTCAGCTTGTCGGCGATCGGCAGGAAGAAGAAGTTCGCCACCACCGCGCCGTACAGCGTCGCGAGCAGCGCGATCGCCATGAAGGTGCCGAGCTTCGAGGGATCGGACATCTCGGCGAACATCTGCACCATGCCGATCAGCGTGCCGATCATGCCGAAGGCCGGAGCGCAGTCGCCGATCCCGCGAAAGACCTTCGAGGCCATTTCGAGCCGGTGCAGGTTGAGGTCGCGCTCGCGCTCCAGCGTCTCGCGGATGAAGTTCTCGTCGAAGCCGTCCGCGACGTAGCGCACGCCCTTGGCGAGGAAGGCGTCGCGCGGGCTGGCCTTGTCGAGGCCGACCGGCCCGGACTTGCGCACGATCGCGGCCATCTCGGCGATCTCGGAAATCAGGTCGCGCGGATTGCTGTGCGCGCCCTTGATCACGGTTTTGAACGCAGTCGGGAAGGCTGACAGGATCGCCGACAGCTCGAACCGGATGAAGGTCGCCGCGAAGGCGCCGCCGAAGATCACGAGCACGGCGTGCTCGGAATAGTAGCGCTCGAGCCCGCCGCCCTCGTGGATCAGGAACCCCAGGACGCCCGCCCCGAAGACGAAGCCGATGATGGTGGCGAAATCCATGCCCGTCCCTCAGGCGCGCCGGAGCGGCGGCGACGCGGGCATGGTGAAGAGTTAGGGTTAAGGCCCTTTTAAAGAGGTGTAAGGCGCCGCAGGAACGTGAGCCGGCTTGGCTCGGCCTCAGGCGAGGCCGAGCTTCAGCAGGTCGTGGATGTGCACCAGGCCCGCCGGCCTGCCGTCGTCCACGACGAACAGCGCGGTGATCGCGCGGCTCTGCAGCTCGCTGAGCGCGCTCGCCGCGAGGTCATCGGGGGCGATCACGCGGGGCGCGTGCGTCATCACGGTCTCGACGCGCTTCGCCGTCAGGTCCGGCCCCATGTGACGGCGCAGGTCGCCGTCGGTCACGATCCCGACCAGCGCGCCCGCCGGATCGACGACGCCGACGCAGCCGAAGCTCTTGGTCGTCATCACGATCAGCGCCTCGGACATCGGCGTGCCCTCGGCCACCAGGGGCACGGCGTCGCCGGAATGCATGACGTCGCGCACGAAGGTGAGCACCGCGCCGAGCTTGCCGCCCGGGTGGAAGCGCTTGAAATCGCCCGGCGTGAACTCGCGGCTTTCGAGCAGCGCGACCGCGAGCGCGTCGCCGAGCGCGAGCTGCATCGTGGTCGAGGTCGTGGGCGCAAGCCCGTTCGGGCAGGCCTCGCCGACGCGCGGAAGCACGAGCGCGACGTCGGCCGCGCGGGCGAGCGCGCTGTGGGCGTTCGAGGTGATCGCCACCACGGGCACCCGGAAGCGGGACGAATACTGGACGATGTCGCGCAGTTCGGCGGTCTCGCCGGACCAGGACAGCGCCAGCACGACGTCGTCCGGCGTGATCATGCCGAGGTCGCCATGGCTCGCCTCCGCCGGATGCACGAAGAAGGCGGGCGTGCCGGTCGAGGCCAGCGTCGCGGCGATCTTGCGCCCGATATGGCCGCTCTTGCCCATCCCGCTGACGATCGTGCGGCCGCGGGCCGAGGCGATCTTCTCGACCGCCGCCGCGAACGGGCCGCCAAGCTCTTCGCGCAGCGCGCGCCCC
Organism: Hansschlegelia beijingensis; assembly: GCF_045505405.1. Classification (GTDB taxonomy): domain Bacteria; phylum Pseudomonadota; class Alphaproteobacteria; order Rhizobiales; family Methylopilaceae; genus Methylopila; species Methylopila beijingensis_A. The sequence goes on from NZ_JBJKEX010000362.1 coordinate 2,581, forward strand.
AGCCGCTCGAGACCGGCCGCTTCGATGTCGATGGTGCGCGTCGCCGACGCCACGGCGGCGGCCTGCACGGCTGCGGCGTCGACAGCGCTTCCGGCGACCCCGGGGGCGGGGATGGGAGACGAGGAAAGAAGCGGTTGAACCATTCGGGACGCGGACTCCGGCGAACGCACTGCGAAACCTCGAAACTAGCACTTTTGATCCCGCCGCGCAGCGAAGGCGCGGCGGCCGGGAGGCAAGGCTTTGTTAACCACGGCTGTTTCATCCTCGTTAACCATGCCGGGGCGCGCGGCGCCATGTTCCTTCGCGGCCAAAGGAAGCGATGTTCCGTCGCCGGGCGATCTATGTCGGCCTCCTGATCGGCGGGGCGCTCGTCGCGTGCGGCGGCGCCCCGTCGGGGTCGTAGACCTTGGTGACGTTGCGGATGCTGATGGCGCCTTTGGAAGCCGGGGCGCCGGCCGG
>NZ_JBJKEX010000363.1:0-3039 GCF_045505405.1 Hansschlegelia beijingensis
GCCGAGCGCCCGGCCCCGGACCGTTCCGGCCGCCGCGCGCCCGCCAATGACGACGCCCGCTCCTTCGCGCACATCGTCTACGCGCTGCAGCGCAAGCCCTCGCGCGCGCCGTTCGTGCTCGCGACCGTCGCGTCCCTCGTGTGGGCCGGCCTCGGCGCGATCTACCTGTTCGGGGTGCTGGGGCTCGGCCGACCCGAGACGAACCTCGCCGATGGCGCGGTTCAGGCGCAGCTCGCCGCGGCCTTCCTGGGCGTCGCGGCGCCGATCGTGTTCTTCTACATGCTCGCGATGATGTCGTGGCGCGCCCAGGAGATGCGGCTGGTCGCCCGCTCCATGACGGAGGTCGCGCTGCGCCTCGCGGAGCCCGACACGACGTCCTCGGAGGCGATCAGCTCGCTCGGCCAAGCGGTTCGCCGCGAAGTCGCCGCGATGGGCGACGGCATCGAGCGCGCGGTCAGCCGCGCGGGTGATCTTGAGTCGCTGGTGCGCGGCGAGGTCTCCACGCTTGAGCGCTCCTTCCACGACAATGAGGTGCGCGTGCGCACCCTGATCGCGGACATCCAGGCCCAGCGCGAGGCCATCGACGGCAACGCCGAGCGTCTGCGCGAGACGATCGCCGGCGCTCACGACGTTCTGGCCCGCGACCTCAACGCCGCGGCGAGCCTGCTCGCGGCTAACATCACGAATTCGGGCGCCCAGGTCACGAGCGAGCTCGACGCGAAGAGCTCCGAGATCGCGCTCGCGATCCAGCAGGCCGGCGAGAACATGCTGGCGGCCATCGGCGGCCGCGGCGCGGAGATGATCGAGCGTCTGGCGTCGAGCGGCGCGGAGGTCGCTCGCGACCTCGACGACACCGGCCGCCGCATCGTCGAGACGCTCGACGAGCGCGCCGAGGCGGCGCGGTCCGCCCTTGGGCAGTCCAGCGACGCGATCATTCGCTCCATCGAGGAGCGCACCACGCTCCTGACCGACCGTCTGCAGGCGACGGGCGCGGAATTCGACGAGCGCATCGAGCGCACCAGCGGCGAAGCCATCAGCGCGCTCGCCGCGCGCGGCGAGGCCGTGGCGGCGCAGATCGATCGCGTCGGCGGCTCGATCTCCGACCAGCTGGCGGACCGCGTCGAGACCGTGATCTCGCATCTCGACCGAACCGGCTCCGATCTCGCGCAAACCTTCATCGAGCGCGCTGGCGACGTCACCTCGTCGGTCGAAGCCGCCGGGCGCGACTTCCATCGCGACCTCTCCGAGCGCTCGCGTGAGCTTCTGGAGACCCTCGCTCTGCGCGCGAGCGAGCTCACCGCCGCTCTGTCCGAAGCCCGCGGCGGCATCGCTTCCGATCTTTCGGAGCGCTCGACCGAACTGCTCGAGACCCTCTCGGACCGGGCCCGCGAGGTCACGGAAGCGCTGGCGGACGCCGGCGCGCATTTCCACGGCTCGATCGATTCCGGGTCGCGCGACATCATCGACGCTCTGGGAGCGCGCTCGCGCGAGCTGGTCGAGACCCTCAGCGGCACGGCGTCCTCCGTCACCGAGGAATTCGGCTCGCGCGGCGACGGCGCGATCGAGCGCTTCGTCGCAGCGGCCGCCCGCGTCTCGGAGGAGTTCGCCTCCCGCGGCATGCTGTTCAACGACGGCTTGGAGCGCACCGGCCAGCAGCTCACCGAGACCTTCGCCGAGCGTGCGGAGCTCGTGTTGCGGTCGCTCTCCGAAAGGACCGACGACGCGGCTTCCGGCTTCCGGGCGATCGGCTCCGAGGTCGAGCAGACTCTCGCGACGCGGGCGGAGGAAGTCTCCGGCACGCTGCGCGCGGCGAGCGACCGCGCGGTCGAGGCGCTGTCCGCCAGCGGCGGCGACATCGCTCGCCGGCTCGACGAGACCAGCAAGAAGGTCGCAAACGACGTCACGCTGCAGGGCGGCGATCTTGCGGAGCGCCTGACCGAGGCGAGCGCCCGGATGCACGAGGCGATCGTCCTGCATGGCGGAGAGCTCGAGAGGCGCTTCGCCGAGGACGGCGAGCGCATCGCGTCGCTGCTCGAAGCCCAGGGCGAGGATGTCGCCTCCCGGATCACCCGGGCGAGTGACCGCGTGCACGAGGCGATCGTGGTGCGTGGCGACGCAATCGAGGGCGATTTCGACGCCGTCGGCGCGCGTATCGTGGCCGCGATCGACGGCCGCGCCGCGGAGGTCCGCGACACCATCGAATCCGCAGGCGTCACCATCGCGGACGTGCTGTCCGAGCGCAGCGCGATCCTGCTGAACAATCTGGGCGACACCGCCGAGCGCATCCACGAGGTCGTCGTCGTCCGCGGCGGCGAGCTCGAGGACCGGCTCAAGGTCAGCGGCGAGCGGCTCGGCGAGGCGATCGCGGCCCGCGCGTCCGACGCCGAGGCTGCCTTCGGGGCCGCCACCGGTCGCATCACCTCCGGCGTCGAGGAGAAGCTCAAGGCGTTCGAGGAGCGGCTTTCGACCACCGGCGCGTCCGTGGCCGACATCATCGCGGAACGCGGCGGCGCCTTGGCCGACACGCTCGGCGAAACGGCGGAGCGGATCCACGAGATCGTCGTCGAGCGGGGTTCGGAGCTCGAGCGCCGGCTCGCGGCGGCGGGCGAAGACCTCTCGGCCAAGATCGACGCGCGCGCATCCGCGGCTGAAACGGCGTTCGGGGCCGCGACGGACCGCATCGGCGCCGGCGTCGACCAGAAGCTCAAGGCTTTCGAGGAGCGCCTCTCCACCACCGGCGCCGCTGTCGGGGACATCATCGCGGACCGTGGCGGCCAGCTCACGATCGCGATCAGCGACACCGCCGAGCGCATCCACGACGCGATCGTGGTCCGCGGCGGGGACCTGCAGGAGCGTCTCGCCACCGCGGAGGGCCGGCTCTTCGAGACCCTCGGCGCCCGTGCCAGCGAGGCCGAAGCGGCCTTCGCGGCCGCGCAGGACCGCGCCGGATCGGCCTTCGAGCAGCGCATCCGCACCTTTGAGAGCCGCTTCGACGCGGCCGGGGCGACCCTCGGCGACCGCCTCGCGGGCGAAATCAGC
>NZ_JBJKEX010000364.1:0-3036 GCF_045505405.1 Hansschlegelia beijingensis
CCGCTGCGCATGGAGGCACCAGAAATGTTCAGATCCCTTCTGCCCGCTCTCGCGGCGGGTGAGCCCGCCGCGGCCGGTCTGACTGCTTTTCGTCGTCAGATCATGCAGCCGCGGCGGGCTCACCCGCCGCGCATGGAGGCACCAGAAATGTTCAGATCCCTTCTTCCCGCTCTCGCGGCGCTCGGCCTTCTCTGGGCCGGCGCGGCCTCGGCGGAGGACTACAAGGCGGGCGACCTGCTGATCAGCAATCCCTGGTCGCGGGCCACCGCCACCGGCGCCAAGGTCGGCGCCGGCTATTTCACCCTCACGAACCAGGGCTCCACGCCGGATCGGCTGGTGTCGGTTTCGAGCGATTTCTCCGAGAAGGCCGAGATGCACGAGACGACCACCGAGAACGGCGTGTCGCGCATGCGGCCCATCTCCGGCGGGCTCGAGATCAAGCCCGGCGAGACGATCCGGTTCGAGCCGGGCGGCAAGCACCTGATGTTCCTGGGGCTCCGCCAGCCGCTCAAGCAGGGCGAAAGCGTCAAGGGCGCGGTGGTCTTCCAGAAGGCCGGAAAGGTCGACCTCGATTTCGCCGTGAAGGCGGTCGGCGCGTCGCCGAAAGCCGGGGACACGGGCGGCGTGAAGCGGATGGATCACGCCAACTGACCCCGCGCGGATCGCTTCTGGCCGGCGAATCTCCTAGACCGGCCAGATGACGGCGACAGCCCTTCTTCCCCAGTCCGCCATGCCCTCTGTGGAGCCGGCGGTCGAGGATGAGAAGCGGCGGGTGCTGAAAAGCGCCTTCGGCTTCGACGAGTTCCGCCCTGGACAGGAGCGCGTGATCGACGCGCTGCTGTCGGGGCGGGACGTGCTCGCCGTGATGCCGACCGGCGCGGGCAAGTCGCTCTGCTATCAGGTTCCGGCGCTGGTGATGGGCGGCCTGACGGTCGTCGTCTCGCCGCTGATCGCGCTGATGGAGGACCAGGTCGCGGCGCTGCGGCTCAACGGCGTCGCCGCGGAGGCGATCCATTCCGCGCGCAGCCGAGAAGAGAACGTCGCCTCCTGGCGGAGAATCGCATCCGGGGAGGCGCGGCTGCTCTACCTGGCGCCCGAGCGCCTGATGACCGAGCGGATGCTCTCCGCCCTGTCGCGCCTGCCGGTGTCGCTGATCGCGATCGACGAAGCGCACTGCATCTCCCAATGGGGGCACAGTTTCCGCGCCGAGTATCTCGAGCTCGGCCGGGCGCGTGAGGTTCTGCCGGGCACGCGCATGATCGCGCTCACCGCGACCGCCGACGAGGCGACGCAACAGGACGTGCTGCAGAAGCTGTTCGGAGGAGACGCGGAGGCCTTCGTGGCCGGCTTCGACCGGCCGAACATCTCGATCGCCGTGGCCGAGAAGCGCGACGCCGCGGCCTCGATCGAGCGCTATGTCGCCGCCCGGAAGGGCCAGAGCGGCGTCATCTACCGGATATCGCGCAAGAAGGTCGAGGAGACGGCGGAGCGGCTGCGGCGGTCGGGCGTCAACGCGCTCGCCTATCACGCCGGCATGGAGGCGGCGGCCCGCGCGGCGGCCCAGGAGGCGTTCCTGGCGGAGCCCGGAATCGTGATGGTCGCGACCGTGGCGTTCGGCATGGGCATCGACAAGTCGGACGTGCGCTACGTCGTCCATGGCGACATTCCGGGCTCGCTCGAAGCCTACTACCAGGAGATCGGCCGCGCAGGCCGGGACGGCGCGCCGGCCGAGGCGATGATGTTCTATGGGCTCGAGGATGTTCGCACGCGCCGCCGCTTCATCGACGAGCAGGACAGCGCGCCGGAGCGCAAGCGCGTCGAAGCCCGCCGGCTCGACGCTCTGATCGGCTTCTGCGAGACGACCGCGTGCCGCCGGCAGACGCTGCTCGCCTATTTCGGCGAGACTTCGGGCGCCTGCGGAAACTGCGACGCCTGCCTGAATCCGCCCGAGGTGGTCGACGGCACCGAGGAGGCGCGGCTCCTGCTGTCCCTCGTCTCCGACACCGGCGAGCGTTTCGGCGCCGCGCATATCGTGGCGCTGGCGGTGGGGCATCTGTCGGAGTCCGTCGAGGCCCGCGGCCACGACAAGCTCGCAGGGTTCGGGCGCGGCGCCGACCGGCCGGCTTCCGACTGGCGCGCCATCCTGCGCCAGTTGGTGGCAGCCGGGGCCCTTACGGTCGAGACCGGCGCCTATGGCGGACTGACGCTGACGCCCAAGGGCGCGCGTATCCTGCAGGCCGGCGAGCGTATCTCGATCGCGAAGCCCAAGCCCAAGACGCGGGAGCGCGGCCGGATGGCGGCGGAGGCGGTGGCGCCCGACGGCTATGACGCGGAGCTGCTCGCGAAGCTGAAGGCGCTGCGGCGCGAGCTCGCGATCGCCCGGGCGGTCCCGGCCTATGTGATCTTCTCGGACAAGACGCTGGTCGAGATGGCCGCCGGCAAGCCCCGCGACGCCGAGGCGCTGTCGCGCGTGAAGGGCGTGGGCGCCGCCAAGCTCGAGGCGTTCGGCGACGTGTTCCTCAAGGTCCTGCGCGCCGCCTGACGCGCGCTACGCGCCGCGCGCGAGCCGGTACAGCGCGATCCCGCTGGTCGTCGCCACGTTGAGACTGTCGAAGCCGTGCGACATCGGGATCCGGACCGTCGTGGCGCGGGCCATCAACTCGTGCGGAAGACCGGGTCCTTCGGCGCCGAGCATCACGCATGTCCGGGCGGCCGGATGCGCCTCCTCCAGCGTGAGCTCGCCGGAGGGGCTGAGCGCGAAGGTGGCGAAGGCGGCGTGGGCGAGGGCGTCGAGCAGCTCCTGGCCGGAGCCGCCCCGCGCGAAGGGCGTTACTAGGCTCGCTCCGACCGAGACGCGGATCGCCTTGCGGTAGAGCGGGTCGCAACTCGCGCCGTCGAGCAGCACGGCGTCGGCGCCGAAGGCCGCGGCGTTGCGGAACATTCTTGGCGTCCGGATCCGCCAGCTCCTGCCGCAGCGAGCGGAACTTGTAGACGTCGATGACCTCGTTGTTGAAGCCGTAGCGCTTCTGGCGAAAG
>NZ_JBJKEX010000365.1:0-3023 GCF_045505405.1 Hansschlegelia beijingensis
CCGCGGCTGCGCGCACGCTGCGCGAGGCGGCCTGGTCGGCGCCGTTCCAGATCGGCGGCTCAGGCCGCTTCGACACCGAGGCGATGCAGCTCGGCGCGGGGCGCGTCTTCGTCAAGATGGGCGCCGAAGGCGTCCATGTCGGGGCGATCCCGGAACTCGGCTACGGCGTCGCGATCAAGATCGACGACGGCGCCACCCGCGCGGCCGAGGCCGTGATGGCGGCGGTGCTCATCCGGCTGCTCGCGCCGGAAGGCGATTTCGGCGAATGGCTCGCCGGCCGCGCCCGCCGTCCGATGAGGAACTGGGCGGGCGTGGAGGTCGGCGAGGTGCGGGCGACGGAACTGCTCGCCGGCTAGCGGCGGGCCTGCATCTCAAGGACCGCGCCGCCGCCCTGCGACTGCGCCGAACGATCCTCGACATTGCGCAGCAGCAGCAGGCGCGAGGCCTCCTGCAGGAAGGCGTCCGAGCCGAACTCCTTCTCGTAGTGGAAGAACGTCTTGGACAGCAGGTTGAACTCGCCGCCGAGGTAGTATTTGACCAGCAGCTTCTGCCAGTGCAGCCGGGCGAGCACCCGGTTGCGCACACGGCGGTTGGGCGCCTCCAGGGAGGCGTCGTAATCGGACTGCGGCGTGCGCCAGTCCCCGTAATTCTCGGTCAGATACTTGTCCGGGTCGGACGGGATCAGAAACTCCCGGCCGGCGAACTGCACCTTGGAGAACGGCGAACTCCCCTCGCTCCACCACACCGCGTTGTCCCAGGCGTGCAGGTGGCTGCCGTGCCAGACCGTGCCGCCCTGGCGGTGATGGAAGAACAGGTCGATGTTGACGTTGTTCTTGTGCTTGATCTTGATCAGATCGACCGAGGGGACGAACACCTCGGTGAATTTCGGGCTGCCGGCGATCAGAGACTTGATCTCGTCGCGCTGCGCATGGCCCATCACGCCGAGGTCGATGTCCTTGTCCATGCCGAGGAGCTTGCCCTCGCGGATCACGCCGAGCAGGGTTCCGCTGATCAGGAAGAACGGCGCGGTCGGCATCAGCAGGTCGAACAGGTCGACCAGGGCCGCGTTGCCGGCGGACGCCTTCATATAGGTCTTGGCCTTGGGCGCGCTGGTGAACTGGCCCTCCCCGATCCAGCGCAGGATCTCCATCATCATGTAATAGGCGCGGTCGACCTCGTTGGCCGCGATCGCGATGTCGACGAGATGCGAGGCCTGGGACGCCTTCGTGACGGAGGAGCGCCGGCTGCGGGTGAACGCCGCCACCGCGACGTCGACCGTCGTGGGACCGCTCGGCAGCCGCCTGTAGAGCTGCAGCGGCACGACGAAATTATGCTCGAGGATCAGCGGCAGCAGGACGCTGCGCGCCCGTTCGTGCGCGCCGGTCTCAACCAGCGCCGTCGCGAGGATCACCTGAAGCGGATAGGTCGCGAGCGACTTGTCCGAACCGTACTTGCCGAAAAGCTCCACGACCTGCGCGTGGCGCGCGGTCTGTGAGTAAAGCTCAAGCAACTTGCGGAGATAAAAGGTCCGCTTGTTGTTGTTCTCGACATGATTGAGGGCCAGCCGCTCCGCATCCTCGGCGCGTCCAGCATCCACCAGCGCCGAGAACTTGTTCCCGTCGCCCGTCGCAATCTTCAGCACGCGATTAACGAGTGATCGCATGGGCACCTCGCTTGATCCGGTCTCACGGATAGCCTGTCCGAGGGCGCTTGCACAGTCGCGGGAAGCCGGCGTCGGCGCGGTGCGGGCCCGCAGGACCCGATGACGGTTGCGGTGCACACGCCCGGGAGGCGGCTTGGCGCCTGCGTTTAGCCGGCGCCGGCGCTCACAGGCGTTCGCGCAATCGGATCGGCGGGCCGAGGAAGGAGATCCGGGCGCCGGCGCGCGATTTCACGAGCCGCGGGGTCCGGAGAATCCCGATGAGGCGAAAGGTCGCGGGTTACCCGGCCAGCGCTCGAAAAATACTGTCATGCGCGCCACCCGAGCCGCGGCGGACACGCGCCCGTCGCGGCAGCCGCCCCCGCGTCCGGCGGCTCGCGGCGGACGCCGATACCCCTGACGGCGGGAGCGAAAATTGACCGCCGCCCGCGCCCATCGTACCCCGGCCCGGACACTGGGATTCTGAATTCGCGAGGATCGCTAGCTTCAGAGCCTGGAATTCACGGCTGGGACCCGGGCGTGAGCGCTGTCTCCCGCGCTGCACCGCAGCAGACTTGTTTCGCATCGCGATCTCGGCTTCGATTGGCGCCAGTCGAGCCGCGGGGGTCTTCGCCGTTCTCGGGGCGCATTCGCAAACCAAAGGTGGAGCGACGGATACGCTAATGCAGGAAAGTCAGGCCGACGGACCTAAGTCTATCGGGACAAGTTCTACGCCCAGACTTGGTATTCGGACTCGTCGACGTTCTGCCGCTACGCGGCGGACTCGAGCTATTTTCTGGGCGCGGTTCTGGACCTCGGCTGCGGCAACGGGCATGATTCCTTCGGCTTCGCCAAGCGCGCCAGCAAGGTGGTCGCGGTCGATCGGTCCCAGGTCGCGGCCGAGACCTGCAACAAGAATGCCGCGGAGCGGCCTGCCGTACCTCTCCTTCGTGCAGTGCGAACTGCAGGAAGGAGAGAAGCTCGCCGGCGTGATCGCCGATCTGAAGGGCCAGGCCCCGCAGAGGGTGCTGTTCTAATGCCGCTTCGTGCTGCACGCGATCGACGAGCCGCCGCAGGACGTGCTGCTCTCGGCGGTGGCCGCCGGCCTCCGCCCGAACGACGTGTTCGCCGCCGAGTTCCGCACCGACAAGGACCACGTGCACGGCGACCACTACCGCCGCTACCAGGACGCGCCCACGCTCGCTCGCGAGCTGTCGAGCCGCTGGGGCCTCACCGTGCGGGTCTACCAGGAAGGCAACGGCTTCTCGCCCTACAAGGACGAGGATCCGGAGCTCTGCCGGATGATCGTGCTCGCGCCGAAGTAGCCGCGCCGAAGCCGGGGCTGGCGCGGGGCGACCCGCGTCGGCCGGCCAACGCCCTCGCG
>NZ_JBJKEX010000366.1:0-3017 GCF_045505405.1 Hansschlegelia beijingensis
GCGTCAGGACCGATTAACGGCATCAACAGGCGCTTGCCGAAGATGTAGTTCAGTCCTGACAAGGCGAGGACGATGAAGCAGGCCGCCGTCATCCAGTGGCGTCGAGGCGGCTTTCCTGTCGCGACGGCGCCTCAACGCGGAAGGCTCCGACAAGGAGACGAGCCACGTCGAGATCGACCTCTCGGAAAGCGGGCTGAGCTATGAGCCGGGCGACAGCTTCGGCCTGTTCGCCTCCAACGCCCCAGAGCTTTGCGCGCTCGTGGCCGCGCGGCTCGGCGGCGTGCTGGACGATGTCGTGACCCATGCGGGCGAGACCCTCCCGCTCGCCGCGTGGCTTTCCGACAAGGTGTCCCTCGGCGCGGCCCCTGACGCGCTGTTCGAGCTGCTTGGGACCTATGCGGAGGACGCCGCCGACAAGGCGAGGCTCGCGAGGCTCGCGGACGGCGAGGATCCGGACGGCGACCTCGAGACGCTTGATGTGCTCGCCGCGCTGGAGAAGTTTCCCGCCGCGAAGCCGCCGGTCGCCGAATTTCTGGCGGCCCTCGAGCCCCTGCAGCCGCGGCTCTACTCGATCTCCTCCGCCCTTTCCGCGGATCCCGGCAAGGTCAGCCTAACGGTCGATGCCGTCCGCTACCGCGTCGGCGACCGCATGCGGCTCGGCCTCGCCTCCACCTATCTCGCGGACCGGGTCGGGCCGGGCGACTGTCTCAAGGTCTACGTCCAGAAGGCGCACGGCTTCGCTCTGCCGAAGGACGGCGCCACGCCGATCGTCATGGTCGGCCCCGGCACCGGGATCGCGCCGTTCCGGTCTTTCCTGCGCGAGCGGCGCGCGACAGGCGCGACCGGCGGCGCGTGGCTGTTCTTCGGCCACCAGCGGGAGGCCACGGACTTTCTCTACCGCGAAGAGCTCGCGGAGCTTCAGCAAGCGGGCGCGCTCACGAAGCTGTCCCTCGCCTGGTCCCGCGACGGCGCGGAGAAGGTCTACGTCCAGGATCGCATGCGCGAGGCGGGCGCGGAGCTCTGGAGCTGGTTGGACCGCGGCGCGCATTTCTACGTCTGCGGCGACGCCAAGCGCATGGCCGCCGACGTCGAGAAGGCGCTGGTCGACATCGTCTCCGAACATGGGGCGCGCGAAGGCAAGGCGTTCGTCGCCGAGCTGCGCAAGGCCGGCCGCTATCAGGCGGACGTCTATTGAAGCCCGCGGCGGCCGGGTTGACCCACATGGCGGCCCGCTCGTGAACGCCGATGCGCGCGAGCGGACGCCGGTCCGCACCGCCTGCCCGTATTGCGGCGTCGGCTGCGGCGTGTTGGCGACGCCCGACGGCGCCGGCGGCGCAAGCATCGCCGGCGATCCGGCGCATCCGTCGAATTTCGGCCGGCTCTGCTCAAAGGGAGCTGCCCTGGGCGAGACGCTCTCGCTCGACGGCCGCCTGCTGCACCCCGAGATCGCGGGCCGCAGGGCGTCCTGGGACGAGGCGCTGGACTCCGTCGCGCGGGGCTTCGGCGAAACGCTGGAGCGGCACGGGCCGGGAGCGATCGCCGTCTATCTGTCAGGCCAGTTGCTGACCGAGGACTATTACGCCGCCAACAAGCTGTTCAAAGGCTTCCTCGGCTCTGCGAACGTCGACACCAATTCGCGGCTCTGCATGTCGTCTTCAGTCGCGGGCCACAAGCGCGCCTTCGGCGCGGACACCGTCCCGGGCGTCTACCGCGACCTCGAGACCGCCGACCTCCTCGTGCTCGTCGGCTCCAACGCCGCCTGGTGCCACCCGGTGCTGCACCAGCGGATGCTCGCCGCGCGGGCCGCACGCGGAACCAGGATCGTCGTGCTGGACCCCCGCCGCACCGCGACAGCGGACGAAGCCGACCTGCATCTGCAGCTCAGGGGCGGCTCGGACGTCGCGCTGTTTTCCGGGCTGCTCGTCGCGCTGGCCGACTGCGGCTTCGTCGATCAGGCTTATGTCGACGCCCACACGTCCGGCCTCCAGGCGGCGCTCGCCCGCGCGCGCGAGATCGCGCCCGATCTCCCCGCCGTCGCGGCCGCGTGCGGCCTCGCCGAGGCGGAGCTCTCCGCCTTCTACGACCTGTTCGCCGGCGCCGAACGCGTGGTGACGCTCTACAGCCAGGGCGTGAACCAGTCGGCGCAGGGGACCGACAAGGTCAACGCGATCATCAACGTGCATCTCGCGACGGGTCGCATCGGCCGCGAAGGCATGGGCCCGTTCTCGCTCACCGGGCAGCCCAACGCGATGGGCGGCCGCGAGGTCGGCGGCCTCGCTAACCAGCTGGCCGCCCACATGGGCTTCGATGCGACCTCGGTCGACCGCGTCCGCCGCTTCTGGGACGCGCCCCGCATGGCGCGCGCGGAGGGCCGCATGGCGGTCGACATGTTCGAGGCGATCGACCGCGGGGAAATCAGGGCCCTCTGGGTGATGGGCACCAACCCGGCCGCCTCGATCCCGCGCGCCGACGCCGTGCGCAAGGCTCTGGCGAAGCTCGATCATTTCGTCGTCTCGGAGAACGTCGCCTCGAACGACACCCTGACGGCCGGGGCGAAGATCCGGCTGCCCGCGGCGGCGTGGGGCGAGAAGGACGGCACGGTCACGAATTCCGAACGGCGCATATCCCGTCAGCGCCCTTTTCTGCCCCTGCCCGGCGAGGCGCGGCCGGACTGGTGGATCATCGCCCGCGTCGCGGATCGGCTCGGCTTCGGGGCGGCCTTCGCCTGGCGCACGGCCGGCGAGGCGTTCCGCGAGCACGCCGCGCTTTCGGCCTTCGAGAATGACGGCGCGCGCGACTTCGACATCGGCGCGCTCGCCGAGCTCGACGACGACGCCTATGACGCACTGGAGCCGACCCAGTGGCCCGCCACGCGCCGTGGCGGGGGCGGCGAGACGCGGTTCTTCGCCCAGGGCGGCTTCTTCACCGGTCCCGAGCGCGCGGCCGCGACCCTCGCCGCCGATCCAGCCCAGGAAGAAGCCGGTCATCTGCCACAGAGCGTCGAGACCCAGGCAGCC
>NZ_JBJKEX010000367.1:0-3000 GCF_045505405.1 Hansschlegelia beijingensis
GGCTCGGCCGCCCGCGCGGCGCCGGCCTCCGGCATCGGCGCCGCCGGGGCGAGGACGTTCGAGGCCATCACATTGCTCATCGCTCAGCCCTTCGCCGCCGCGAGCGCGTCTTCGAAGCTCACGACCTTGCCGCCCGACTTCGCCGCATAGGCCTCCGCGTCGGCCTTGAGCATGAAGGGCGCGAGCTCGGCGTTGTCGCCGGTCACGTAGAAGGCCTTGTCGGCGAACAGCTTGATCCCGCGCCCGGCGTCGAACACGTAGGCGACGTTGACCGCCACGCCCTTCGCCTTGAAGTCGCTGAAGGCCGCGAGCGTGCAGGCGGCGCTCGAGAACGGCTGGATGTCGCCGTCCTTGATCCAGATCTCGCCGGCCTTGCGGGGCTCGGTCACCGGCTTCTTGCAGAACGCGTCCTCGCCCTTGACCTCGTAATTGGCCGTCGAGGCGCGCCGCTCGTCATAGTCGAGGCCGCGTTCCTTGAAGGCGGCGCGGATGAACTTGTCGTTCACCCACGGGTCGACGTCGAACTCCTTCATCCTGCCGAGGCCCTGGAGGACCTTGACGTCCTCCTTGGCGGCGTCGACCAGCGGCTGCTTGAGCGTCGGATCGATCGTCATGATGCCGCCCGGGCCGAGGAAGATGTAGACGACCTCCTTGTCCGTGCCGGTCCACTTCGAGATCATCTCGGCGGCGCGCTTGGGATCTTCCTTCACCCACGCCTCGGCGTCGAGGACGGCCTGCAGATAGGCGTCGACGACTTCCGGATACTTTTCGGCGAAGTCGGTGCGGACCACGACGCCATGGAAGGTCGGCAGGTCGGTCTGCAGCCCGTCGAACACCTTGCGGGCGAAGCCGCGGAACGGCAGCAGCTCGGCGAAGGGCACGAAATCGGCGTGCGCGTCGATCTTGTTCTCCCTCAGATTGGTCGCGCCAACCTCGGGGCTCTGGCTGACCAGCGTAAAGAAGTCGTTGGGCAGGCCGGCGTCCCGCATGGCCTTGAGCATCATGCCGTGCGCGGCGGAGCCGAACGGCACGCTGACGACCTTGCCCTTGAGGTCCTGCAGCGAGAAATACGGGCTGTCCTTGTTGACCACCACGCCGTTGCCGGAGCCCGCGAGGTTGTACGCCGCGATCGCAATCAGCTGCGACTTGCTCTCGGAGTTGTTCTGGAAGGTGTAGCCGTTGACCACCAGGGGGTAGTCGCCCATGCCGCCGACGTGCAGCTTGCCGGCCATCATGCCGTTGGTGACCGGCGGGCCGGAGGTGAAGTTCTGCCACTGCAGATCGTAGGTCACGTCCTTGTACTTGCCGTCCCGCGGCAAGCGCTTCTCGAACAGCTTGAGCTCGCGGATCACGACGCCGGTCGTAGCCGTGTTCGTCGTCGTGTCCTGGGTGCCGACGCCGATCGTCAGCGTCTCGGCGGCCGCCGCCGCGCCCGGAAGCCCCATGCCCGTCGCGGCGATCAGCGCGGCGGCGGAAACGGCGCAGCGCTTTCTCCAGGATCCCATCATCGCTCACCTCGTTGCAAGATCAGGACGTCAGCTCGGGTCCGACGGTCAGATCATCGAGGCGCGGCGCCGCCCGTTCAATTGAAGACCGCGGCGCGCGGTCGATTAGTTGCTAAAATCCTTTGCGTGCCCAGAAAGGAGGCAGGCGGCGCCGTCAGGCTTCGCTGTTGCGCATGGCGAGCAGGATGTCCGGCCGGCGGATCACCAGATCGGAGCGGGTCGCGGACACGATCCCGCGTTCGGCGAAGCGCTTGAGGCTGATCGTGACCCATTGCCGGGTCGCGCCCACGAGATGGGCCAGGTCCGCATGGGTGAAGCTCGCGGCGATCAGCACGCCGCCGTCCTCCTCCTCGACCCCGTAGAGATCGGCGAGATGGAGCAGCAGATGCGCCAGCCGCTCGGTGATCGAGCGGGTGCCGAGCATCTGCGCCATGGTGGAGTAGCACTTGCCCTTGAACACCAGCCCGTCGATCACGCCGAGCGCGAGCGCCGGGATGGTGACGACCAGCTCCCTCAGCGCGGCGCCCGAAAGGTGCAGCACGCTCGAATTGCAGGACGCGACGCCCGACCAGACATGCGGGCCGCCGCCGAAGATCTCTGGACCGCCGACGAAGTTGCCCGGATACCAGTAGGCCAGCGTGATCTCGCGGCCCGACGGCGCGGCGTAGAACACGCGGATGCGGCCGGACTCGATCAGATAGATGCCGTCATGCGGCGAGCCCTGGCTGAACAGCGTCGCGCCGCGGTTCAGCACCTTCTTGCGGCCGCGCGAGACGACGACGTCCCGCTCCTGCGGCGACAGCTGCTCGAGGATCGGGCGCTGGCGTGCGCGGTCCGGCACCCGGATGTTCGGCTCGCCGTCCGACAGCAGCAGCGCGGCCGCGGGCGGCGCCGCCTCAGGCGAGCCCGACATTCGTGGCGGCCAGGAAGCCTGCGGGATGGCCAAAGGTCGTTCCCCTGCTTCATCTACTGTGCGCTGCAGCGAAGCACGGAATGTTTCTAATTCAAAGTCACAAAGATCGCCGCAGCCGCGGCGTCTCCGGGCGCCCGACGCGCGAAAGCCGGCCTCCTTTTTGGAAGCCGGCTCTATTGTCGCGCCGCGGGTTTGATCAGACGGCTTCTTGGCAGCGGCCGATCGCCCAGCGGATCAACTTGCGGACATCGGGGTCCGGATCGTCCATCGCCTGTTCGAGCCAGCGCAGGGCCTGCGGCGCCGCGATCTCGCCGAGCGCGGCCGCGCACTCCTTGCGGACATTGCTGGTCTCGTTGTCGAGGTTGACTCCCAGCGCCTCGATCGCGCTCGCGGCCTTGAGGCGGCCGAGGGCGTTCGCGGCCTTCACCCTCACCTGCCAGACCTCGTCGCTCATCGCCTGGATGAGCTGCACGGTGGCCTCCGGGAGCCGGATCTTGGCGATCGAGGCGGCGGCCTCCTCGCGCACCTGCCAGTGCGGGTCGCCGAGCCCGGCGACCAGCGTGGCATGGACGGCTCGCTCCG
>NZ_JBJKEX010000368.1:0-2997 GCF_045505405.1 Hansschlegelia beijingensis
GCCGCGCCGGAGGCGGCGATCGCCGCGTTCGAGCGCGCTTTCGACGATCTCGAGTGGGAGCTTGCGGCGTGAACGCGGCCCCGCCCACCGATCGGCCGCGCAGCGGCGCCGGCTCCCCCGAGGCCGTGCTCAACACGCTGCCGCATCCGGTGCTGTGCGTCCGCGAGGACGGCCGCATCATGGATGTGAACGTCTCGGCGGAGGCGTTCTTCGAGCTCAGCGCGATCGTGCTGCGCCGCCACGACCTCAAGGAACTGGTGCCGTTCGGCTCCCCGCTGATCGCGCTGCTCGAGCAGGCGCTCGAGCGCAACGCCCCGGTCAACGAATACCGCGTCGACCTCGGCATGCCGCGCACCGGCGGCGAGCGCATCGTCGACCTGCATGTCGCGCCGCTCGCGGAGCGCCCCGGCACGCTGGTGGTGGTGCTGCAGGAGCGCACCATCGCGGACAAGATGGACCGCCAGCTCACCCATCGCGGCGCGGCGCGCTCGGTCACCGCGCTCGCCGCCATGCTGGCGCACGAGATCAAGAACCCGCTGTCCGGCATCCGCGGCGCGGCGCAGCTTCTGGAGCAGTCGGCGAGCGACGAGGATCGGGCGCTCACCCGCCTGATCTGCGACGAGGCCGACCGCATCGTGAAGCTCGTCGACCGCATGGAGGTGTTCTCCGACGAGCGGCCGATCGAGCGCGAGGCGGTCAACATCCACGCCGTGCTCGAGCATGTGAAGCGGCTCGCGCTGTCGGGCTTCGGGCGCAACGTGCGGATCGTCGAGGAGTACGACCCCTCGCTGCCGCCGGTGCTGGCCAACCGCGACCAGCTCATCCAGGTGTTCCTGAACCTGGTGAAGAACGCCGCCGAAGCCATTGGGGACGCAGCGGATGGCGAGATCCATCTGTCGACCTCGTTCCGCCCCGGCGTGCGGCTCAGCGTGCCCGGCTCCTCGACCAAGGTGAGCCTGCCGCTGCAGTTCACCGTCCGCGACAACGGCCCCGGCGTGCCGGAAGACCTGATGCCGCACCTGTTCGATCCGTTCGTGACGACGAAGCCGACCGGCTCGGGCCTCGGCCTCGCGCTGGTCGCCAAGATCGTCGGCAATCACGGCGGCATCATCGAATGCGAATCCCAGCCGCGGCGCACCCTGTTCCGCGTGCTGATGCCGATGTTCGTCGGCGGCGACGTCCAGCATCCAAGGAGTTAAGCCGGTCATGCCGCAAGGCAGCATCCTCGTCGCAGACGACGACGCCGCGATCCGCACGGTGCTGAACCAGGCCCTCAGCCGGGCCGGCTATGAGGTTCGCTCCACCGGCAACGCCGCCACCCTGTGGCGCTGGGTCAGCCAGGGCGACGGCGACCTGGTCATCACCGACGTGGTGATGCCGGACGAGAACGCCTTCGACATGCTCCCGCGCATCAAGAAGGCGCGGCCGGAGCTGCCGGTCGTGGTGATGAGCGCCCAGAACACCTTCATGACGGCGATCCGCGCCTCCGAGAAGGGCGCCTACGAATATCTGCCGAAGCCGTTCGACCTGAAGGAGCTGATCGCGATCGTCGGGCGCGCGCTGACGGAGCCGCGCAGCCGCGCCAAGCGCGCCGACGACATCGAGACCGACGAGATCCCGCTGGTCGGCCGCTCGCCCGCCATGCAGGACATCTACCGCGTGCTGGCGCGGCTGATGCAGACCGACCTCACCGTGATGATCTCGGGCGAGAGCGGCACCGGCAAGGAGCTGGTGGCCCGCGCGCTGCACGACTATGGCAAGCGGCGCTCCGGCCCGTTCGTCGCGATCAACATGGCCGCGATCCCGCGCGACCTGATCGAGGCCGAGCTGTTCGGCCACGAGAAGGGCGCCTTCACGGGCGCGCAGGCGCGCTCCTCGGGACGCTTCGAGCAGGCCGAGGGCGGCACGCTGTTCCTGGACGAGATCGGCGACATGCCGATGGAGGCCCAGACCAGGCTGCTGCGCGTGCTCCAGCAGGGCGAGTACACCACCGTCGGCGGCCGCACCGCGATCAAGACCGACGTGCGCATCGTCGCCGCCACCAACAAGGACCTGCGCCTGCTGATCCAGCAGGGCCTGTTCCGCGAGGACCTGTTCTTCCGCCTGAACGTGGTGCCGATCCGGCTGCCGCCGCTGCGCGAGCGCGCCGAGGACGTGCCGGACCTCGTGCGCCACTTCTTCGCGCTCGCGCTGCGCGAGGGCCTGCCGGCGAAGCAGATCGACGCCGCGGCGCTCGACCGGCTGAAGCGCTATCGCTGGCCCGGCAACATCCGCGAGCTCGAGAACCTGATCCGCCGGCTGGCCGCGCTCTATCCGCAGGAGATGATCGGCGCCTCGATCATCGACGCCGAGCTCTCGCAGCCCGCCACCAACAGCCTCGGCGAGGACGGCGCGGCGGCCGAGACGCTCGGGGGCTCGGTCGAGCGGCACCTGACGAGCTATTTCTCGGACTTCGGCGAAAACCTGCCGCCGCCCGGCCTCTATCATCGCGTCCTGCGCGAGGTGGAGTATCCGCTGATCTCGGCGGCGCTCGCCGCGACGCGCGGCAACCAGATCAAGGCCGCGGAGCTGCTCGGCGTGAACCGCAACACGCTGCGCAAGAAGATCCGCGATCTCGACGTCCAGGTGGTGCGGCTGACGCGCTGAGCGCCCGCGACGGGCTCAGTCCGCGGAGAGCCGCGCCGCCATGTCGGACGCGGTCTTGAGGTGACGCTGCGACACCGGGACGGCGGCGCCGTTGCTGAGCAGCAGGCGCGCCGTCCTGCCGGTGCGCTGGAAGCCCTCGACGGCGTCGTTCGCGACCCACCATGAGCGATGCACCTGGCTTCCGCGAACGGGCGCCGTCTCCGCCACCGCGTCGCCGAGCCGCATCAGGACCAGCGCGGAGCCGCGGTCGGTGTGGACCCGCACGTAATGATCTTCCATTTCGAGGCAGAGCAGGCGGCCCCGAAGCGGCGGCGCGAGCCGCGCCATGAGCCGGCCCTCGGGCTGCGCCGC
>NZ_JBJKEX010000369.1:0-2993 GCF_045505405.1 Hansschlegelia beijingensis
ATCTACGGCCGAGCGCGTCGCGCGCGATCTCCGCGATGCCGCCGAGCGAGCCCAGCAGCGCGGTCGCCTCATAGGGCAGCACGAAGGTCTTCTGGTTGGGCGAGGTCGCCATGCTCTTGAGCGCCTCGACATATTTCTGAGCGACGAAGTAGTTGAGCGCCGCCGTGTCGCCGCGCGCGACCGCCTCGCTCACCAGCGTGGTGGCCTTGGCTTCGGCCTCGGCCGAGCGCTCGCGGGCCTCGGCGTCGCGGAACGCCGCCTCCTTGCGGCCCTCGGCCTCGAGGATCTGCGCCTGCTTGGCGCCTTCCGCCACCAGGATCGAGGCGCGCTTCTCGCGCTCCGCCTTCATCTGCCGGCCCATCGAGGCGACGAGGTCGGCGGGCGGGGTGATGTCCTTGATCTCGATGCGCGTGACCTTCACGCCCCAGGGCGAGGCGGCGGCGTCGACCACATGGAGCAGCCGCGTGTTGATCTCGTCGCGCTGGGACAGCACGTGGTCGAGGTCCATCGAGCCCAGCACCGAGCGGATGTTGGTCATCGTCAGCGCCATGATGGCGCGCTCGAGATTGGTGACCTCGTAGGACGCCTGGGCCGCGTCGACCACCTGGTAGAAGGCGACGCCGTCGACCTGCACGGAGGCGTTGTCGCGGGTGATGACCTCCTGGCTCGGGATGTCCAGCACCTGCTCCATCATGTTCATCCGCCGGCCGATCCGGTCGATGAACGGGATGATGAGGGTCAGGCCGGGGCGAAGCGTCCTTGTATACTTCTGGAAGCGCTCGACCGTGTAGTTGTAGCCCTGAGGGACCGTCTTCACCCCGGCGAAGATGACGAAGATCACGAGCGCCGCGACGACGATGGCGGCGATGTCGAAGCCCGACAGAGGCATTGGCTACTCCCCAGAGAACGCCGCATGAGGCGCCACGGGGGGCGCGAAGGCAAGCCGGACGGCGGATGACGTCCTCGTGTCGGCCCTCAGCGCCGTCGCGGCGCCGCTGAGCTCAGATCCAGCCCATCAGCTCGCGCCGGACGACGTGCTCGATCACCCGCATGCCCTCCTCGGAATCGTTGAGGCACGGGATCGCGGCGAAGTTCTCGCCGCCGTTGTGTTCGAAGATCTCGGCGTTCTCGCCGGCGATCTCCTCCAGCGTCTCGAGGCAGTCGGCGGTGAAGCCCGGCATCACCACCGCGAGGTTCTTGACGCCCTGCTTCGCCAGCGCCTCGACGGTCTTGTCGGTGTAGGGCTGCAGCCACTCCTCCGGACCGAAGCGCGACTGGAAGGTGATCCGGAAGCGGCTTTCATCGAGGCCGAGCGCCTCGCGCATCAGCCGCGCGGTCTTCTGGCACTGGCAGTGATAGGGGTCGCCCTTGAGCAGGTAGGACTGCGGCACGCCGTGGAACGAGGCGAGGATGACCTCGGGCTCGAAGGAGAGCTTCGCCAGCTCCTTCTTCAGCGAGGCCGTGACGGCCTCGATATAGACCGGGTCGTCCGCCCAGGGCGGCGCGACGCGGAGCACCGGCTGCCAGCGCATGGCCTTGAGGGCGTCGAACGCTTTGTCGCAGACCGTCGCCGAGGTCGCGGCGGCGTATTGCGGGTAGAGCGGCACGAGCAGGATACGGTCGCAGCCCTCCTTCTGAAGGGCCTCGATGCGCGAGGCGATCGACGGATTGCCGTAGCGCATCGCCCAGTCGACCACGAGGTTCGGGGCCTCCGAGGCGAGGCTCGCCGCGAGCTTCTCGGCCTGCGAGCGCGTGATGGTCCGGAGCGGGCTCTCATCGCGCTCCCGGTTCCAGATCGAGGCGTAGTCCTTGCCCTTTCGGCCCGGCCGCGTCGTCAGGATGATGCCGTTGAGCAACGGCCACCAGATCAGGCGGTTGGTCTCGATGACGCGCCGGTCGGAGAGGAACTCCTTCAGGTAGCGCCGCATCGACCAGTAGTCCGTGCCGTCGGGCGTCCCGAGATTGACCAGCAGCACGCCGATGCGGCCGACCTTCACGGGCGGATGATCGATCGGGAGGCGGACGGCGCGGTCGCCGGCCGGTGGGAAAGGCGCGTTCATTGGAATTTCTCTGTTTCGCAAGGCCTAGATAGGGCTCGCGAATGCGCCTGTCATCGCGGCGTGCGGCGATGACCGCCCGCGCACGCCGGGAACGCCACCCGAACACCACATGGAAGGCGATCAGATCGTCGACCGGGCTGCGCGGATAGCCGATCGCCTGCGCGAACGCGTCGGACGACTGCACCACGAAACGGTTGCCGTAGAGCGCCTGGTTGAGCGCGACGTCGCCGACCGTGACGGTCCGCGGGGTGGCGTGCCTGATGACGTCGCCGACCACGAAGTCCTCGAAGAAACGACCTGCTCCGGCCATGCCCCGCTCCGTCTTGGTTGCGGCGCGGTATGTGGCACGGCCCGCCCGTCGAGGCGACCTCGACATTCGTCGTCGCAACGGCCTTTCTGGGCGGTGAAGACGATCGGGCGATTGCGACCCGTTCGCTTCACGCGGCTTTCAAGCCGGGTGCGCCAATGTCTGCGGACCGGCGGGGAGCCGCCGTTGACGACACAATGAGGATGCGAGATGGCGCGCGACGCAGCAGAACGGCCCGTACCGACCGGGGCGCAGTCGCCGATCGCCGCCCTGGCGCGTCTGGCGCTCGCTCACGAGCGGGCCGGCCGGTACCGCGACGCCTGGGCGGTTTGGGAGGAACTGCGGTCCTCCCATCCGGAACGCTCGGACTGGAACGCCCCGCTTGCCGCGAGCTATTTGCGGTTCGCGCTGGACTGGACCGCCGACGCCGAGGAGGGCTCGCTGCGCGAGGCCGAGGAGGCGCTGGTGCGCGGCGTCGCGATCCTGACCGTCGATCTCGCCGCCCAGTCCGACGACGTGGCGCGGCTGATGCTGGTGGCTCGCGCCTGCGAGCAGCGCTGCATCCTGCGCGCTTTCGGGGAGGGCTGGACCCGCTCGGTCCGGGACGCTCTGGACGCCGGCGCTCC
>NZ_JBJKEX010000036.1:0-17687 GCF_045505405.1 Hansschlegelia beijingensis
TGCAGAACGCGCCCGATCCGTTCGGCTCGATCGAAGGCTCCATCCGCAGCGCATCCGGCGGCGACGATCCGGCGGCCCTGCGCGACCGCGCCATTTCGGCGGTGCGCGGCGCCATGAGCGCCGATCCGGCGCAGCAGGAGCAGGCCAAGACCCAGGCCGCAGAGGCGCTCGCCAAGGCGCAGAACATCCCCGTCGATCAGGCCCGTGGCCAGATCGACCAGTACCAGACGCAGTACAGGCAGGCGGTCGACCAGGCGAAGCAGAAGGCGACGGAGGCGGCGGACGCAGCCGCCGAGGCGACCTCCATGGGCGCCCTGATCGGGTTCTTCGCGCTCCTCCTCGGCGGCGCCGCGGCGTTGCTCGCGGGTCGGGCAGGGGTCACGACCGTGCGGAGACCCGACCGCCTGGCATGAGGTTCAGGGGGCGACCGGCGCCGGCCGAACTGTTCTTATGAAGACGCCCGCTGCGCCATCCGGCGTCGCGGGCGTCCTCAATTCAGGGGAGAGGCGTCGCGCCTCACCGCATCGCGGTCCTAAGCCTCTCCCCGCGAAGCCTTGAACTGGTCGTAGTAGCCGCGCGCGACGGCCCGGATGGCGACGCCGATGTCCTCGTAGACCTGATCGGGCAGGTTGGCGAACGACACCCGCACGCTCCATTCGGGCGCGTCGAAGCCGCCGCCGTTCAGCAGCACGATCGAGTGGTCGTTCGCGAGCTGGTAGACGAGATCGAGCGGATGAACGTTGGCCTTGAGCCAGGTCACCATGTCCTCGCCCGCATATTCCCGCAGCCAGAACTCGAAATCGATCGTGCCGTAATAGGCGGCGAAATGCGGGTTCGGCTGGACCTTCAGGGGCAGCCCCTTGAGCAAGGTCCTCGCCCGGTTGTGGCAGATCTCCATGCAGGCCCTCTGATAGGCCTTGTCGACGTCCATCAGCTCCGCGAGCGAGAAGAACGTGATCATCACCTGCTGGGGAAGCGACAGCCCGGCGGTGTGGTTGAGCGCCACGTCGCGGCTGTCGGCGACGAAGCGGTCGATCATCTTGAGCTTGCGCGGCTCCAGCGTCAGCGCGCCATAGCGCGCGTCGAGCGCCTTCAGCTCGTCCTCCGGCAGACCGGCGAGCTGCTCGTCGAGGATGTTGTCCTCATGCAGGGCGATGATCCCGAGCCGCCAGCCGGTGCATCCGAAATACTTGGAGTAGGAGTAGACGCCGATGGTGTTGCGGGGCAGTTCGCCGAGCAGGGACTTGAAGCCCTGCACGAACGTTCCGTAGACGTCGTCGGTGAGCAGCATCAGGTCCGGGCGTTTCGTCTTCACGAGGTCGACGATCTTGGCCATCGTCGGCTCGTCTATCGACACGGAGGACGGATTGCCGGGATTCACGACGAAGAAGGCCTTCACCGCCGGATCTTCGAGCTTCTTCAGCTCTTCGTCCGAGTACTGGAAGCGGTGCTCCTCCAACGCGTGAACATGGATCTGCTTGAGGGCGTAGTCCTCGAGGCCCGGAATCTCGACATAGGGCGTGAAGATCGGCACGCCGATCGCGATGGTGTCGCCCTTCTTCAACAGGCGGTTCGCCATGAGCGATCTGAAGAGATAGCAGATGGCGGCGGTCCCGCCCTCGACGGCGAACAGGTCGTAGCGGCCCTCGAGCGGCCTGGAGCCGCTCATCGCGAACTGCAGGTATTTGTTAGCCACCTTCTCGGCGTGGACCAGCATGCGGTCCGGGACCGGATAGTTGTCGCCGATGATCGAGTCCGCGAGCTCGAACACGAAGGCGTCGGCCTGGAAGCCGAGCGCATCCACCCCGTAGGCGACCGCGTTCCGGATGAACTCGACGCCCGGGGCGTCCGGCCGCTCCGCGAGCCAGGCGTCGAGCCTCTTCGCGATGCCGGCCGGCTGCGGCATGCCGGCGAGGCCCGCGCCGAAATCGTCCCGGCTGCGCCGGCAATCGGCGATCGCGAAGTGGCCGAAAGTAAAGAAGGCCTCGCGCGGCGTGGTCGCGACCCAGTTCGGGTTGCCGCGGCCGGCGTTCAACATGACGTGCGCAGCCTTCTTGGCGCTCGCGTTGGCCAGTTTGATCAGGTCGTTCTTGATCTCGAACGGGCTCAATTGTTCATAGGACTTGAAGTCGACGGTGGTCATGGAACGTCTCCAGTGGACGGCTGTTATCGCGGACCCAAGTCGTTAAGCGCTCGGCCGCCATGGGGGCGCGTTCCGCGCCTAGTGCAGCAGCAGGACGATGGTCAGGCCGGAGATGGTGAGGAGCGTGTTGCCCACGGCGTACGGGGCGCCATAGCCGAGCGCCGGAACCTTGCTCTTCGCCGCATCCTGGATCATCCCGAGCGCCGCGGTGGTGGTCCGCGCGCCCGCGATGACGCCAAGCAGAATGGCGGGATGGAACTTGAAGACGTAACGGGCGAGGTAGAGCGAGGCGACCATCGGCGCGAGCGTCGCGAAGATGCCCCAGAGGAACAGGCTCACGCCGACCTCCTTCAGGCCCGCGACGAAGCCGGGGCCCGCCGAGATGCCGACGACGGCGATGAACACGTTGAGGCCGATCGTGTTGAGCACCCAGAGCGCCGGCCCCGGTATGCCGCCGAAGGTCGGGTGAACGGAGCGCAGCCAGCCGAGCACGAGGCCGGCCAGCAGCGCGCCGCCGGTGGTGGACAGGCTGATGGGGACGCCCCCGAGCCTGATCGTGAGCGCGCCGACCAGACCGCCGATCGTGATGCCGGCGGCCAGGAAGGAGATGTTGGTGGTCTCGGTCGGGCGGTCCGCGTAGCCGAGGCGCTGCACCGCCTCCTCGACGTGCCGGCGGGCGCCGACGAGGGTCACGATGTCGCCGCGGGAGATCCTGGTTTCGGCGAGGATCGGCAGCTCCACGCCGCCGCGCATGATCTTCCGAAGAAAGATGCCGCGGGCGAACGGCTCCTCCGCGAACTCCCTAAGCGTCTTCGCGTGCAGATCCTTCCGGGAGACGAACACGTCCAGCGTCTCCGACGGCGCGTCGAGCAGCTTGCTGTCGTCGACCTCCTGACTGCGGCCGAGCCGCTCGACGAGGATCGCGCGGGGGCCCGCGACCGCGACCTCGTCGCCGGCCTGGAGCACCGTGTCGGCGGTGGCCTCGATGATCTGGTCGCCGCGGCGAATGCGCTCGACGAACACCCGCTCCGGCAGGGCCAGCCGCTCGAGTTCGCCGACGCGCTTGCCCACGGCGGGTCCGCCCGGCGGCACCACATAGGCCCGGAACTCCCATGTCCGGCGCCCGGACACGATGCCGGGCTCAGGGGCGCCGGGGCTTCCGGACATCGACTTCTCATACTCCGCGCAGGCAGCCGGCAGGTCGAAGCCGAGCAGCTTGGGCCCGAGTTCCGCCAGGAACCACGCGGTGCCGATCGTGCCGAAGATGTAGGTCACCGCGTAGGCGATCGGGATCTGGTCGATCAGCCGCTTCGCGGTCTCGGGGGAGAGGCCGAGCTGGTTGATTTGGTCGGAGGCGACGCCGATGACGGCCGAGATCGTCTGCGCGCCGGAGAACAGGCCGGCGGCGTAGCCAAGCTCCAGGCCGGCGAGCTTGGCCGCGATGATGCTGCAGATCAGGCACAAGGCCACGACGATCACGGAGAAGCCCATCTGCTTCGGGCCATCCGTGCGAAAGGCGTGCATGAACTGCGGGCCGACGCCGTAGCCGACCGCGAAGATGAAGATGATGAAGAAGGTCGACTTCACATTGGACGAGATCGACAGGTCGAGCTGACCGATCAGGACGCCGGCGAGCAGCGTGCCCGTCACCCCGCCAAGCGCGAATCCCCCAACCCGGTAGGATCCGATCCAGAAGCCGATCGCGAGCGACAGGAAGATCGCGATCTCCGGATCGCTTCTGAGGACGCCCACGAACCATTCCATTGCCGCCTCCGCATCACTGCGCCGGAGACGTTGATGGTGACGGCACCGCTCGAAAACCCCGTAACAGCACCTAAGGGAAACGACGTCAGCGCAGAGGGAGAGTCGTGCGGTCGGCCTTGCTTGGCGTGGGCATTGCGGATGCTCGGCGCCGGCACGCCGTGCGCG
Source organism: Hansschlegelia beijingensis (assembly GCF_045505405.1). Taxonomy (GTDB): domain Bacteria; phylum Pseudomonadota; class Alphaproteobacteria; order Rhizobiales; family Methylopilaceae; genus Methylopila; species Methylopila beijingensis_A. The sequence goes on from NZ_JBJKEX010000036.1 coordinate 4,073, forward strand.
AGCGCCCGAAAAGATCTGCTTACCTGTCGGCAGGCGCGTCTCTCATCCGTCTTAGGATTGTTGCTATCGCTCACCCAGGAGAGACGGTCGTGCCGAGCACCATCACTTTGCACCGGGTTCTGGCTGCCAAACCCGAGAAGGTCTACCGGGCGTTCGTCGAGCCCGACGCCGTCGCGGGCTGGCTGCCGCCTAACGGGTTCACCTGCACGGTGCACAAGCTGGACGCGACGGTCGGCGGCGAGCACCGCATGTCGTTCCGCAACTTCACCACCGGGAATGTCCATTTCTTCGGCGGGCGATACAGGGAGCTGATCCCGGGCGAGCGGCTCGTCTACACGGACAAGTTCGACGACCCGAACCTGCCTGGAGAAATGACCGTCACGGTAAACCTGAAGCCGGTCTCTGTCGGGACCGAGGTCAGCATCGAACAGACCGGCGTTCCGGACGTCATACCCCGGGAGGCCTGCTACCTCGGATGGCAGGAGTCCCTGAGGAAGCTCGCCAAGCTGATCGAACCCGACATCGGTGACTAGAGGGCCCGTTTCGGGCGCGCCTTCGCAAGCGAGCGGCCCGCGACGCGGATGGTGGCCGAGACGGAGGCGAGGCGCCGGCGATCGCGCGGCGCGCGCCTCCGTCACGATAGGAGCCGGCGCGCGAGCTTCCTCAGGCGCGCTGGTAGACGCCCGGGACGAGCCCCAGCCGCGCCGCCTGGGCGCGGATGTCACGGCCGCTGTCCGCGACGGAGTGGTCGGCGTCCGGATAGTCACGCTTGAGGAGCGACAACGCCTCGTCGGCTGAGGCCGCGAGCACGATCCAGCGGATGACGCGCTCGCCTCGATCCGCCTCTTCGCCCGCGTCGTTGGTCATGCGGCTCTCGATAAAGAAGCCGTCGTCCGTGTTGATACCCATGCTTTCTCTACTCTCCGCGGCCGATCTCCGGAGCTTCCGGCCCGGCCGCGGAGAACCTGAAGCTGTCAGCCCGATCAGCAAGGACGATAGTAGGCCCGTCCGTTGCGGACGTAGCGACAGCGGTCGCCACGGTTGCTGTTCGCGATCGCCGCGCCTGCCGCGAGGCCCAGGGCGCCGGCCGCGATGTAGCGTCCGGTGTGGTTGCGGTTATGCCGGCGATAGCCGTGGCCGTAGTAGCCCCGGTGGCCGCGGCTCCAGCCGCCGTGGCGCCCGCCGCCGCGATGCCCCCAGCCGCGGTGACCATGTTTGCCGCCGCGGAAATGGCCGCCCCTATGGCTTCTGTGGCCGCCGCGATGGCCGACGGTCTGGATCTGATCCATGGGGACGCCCGCGACCGTCGGGACGGAGGCGGAGGAAGCCTGGGCCGGCATCACGCCGACGGTCATCCCGAGTGAACACACGCCCGCGACGATCAGAGTCGAAATCTTGTTCATGAAATACCTGTGGCTGTGGCGCGTGCGTTGACGCGCTTCTGGTGTCGGCCAGCCGCCTTGGCGGCCGCGGCGTTCGTGAAGGCGCATATTGCGCGCTCCCGGCCCGAGGGAAGAGGCGCCGATCACGGCGGCGGGAGCCCGCGCCTGAAGCCGGGGAGCCGAAGCGGAGCTCGAACGTGACGCGGTGGCTTCGGTTTCGGCCGCGCCGGTGCGGCGTCAGCTAGCGCGTGATGATCTCGGACCGGCCGCGGCCGAACTCATGCTCGGCCAGGAGCCGGGCGATGGCGTCTGCGATCTTGCCGCCTCCCTGAACGGAAGGTTCGATCGGGTTCGCGAAGTCGGCGTCATCCGCGCAAACCGACCGCAGTTCGATGACGGGGAGTCCCCGGTCGGTGAGCAGGCGGATGATGCAGTCATCGATCAGCGCGAGAGCCGTAGCGGCCGCGCGCCGGGAGGCCGCGTCCGGATAGCGCGGCTCGTAGATGGTGCAGAAGGCGGCCGGCAGGCCCGCTCCCGTCACCTCGTCCAGCATGGCTGCGTAGTCCCGCCTGAAGCCGTCTCTCAATTCGGCCAGCCGAAGAAGGCTGCCGGAGACGGAACTCGAAGGGGCGCCCAAGACGGCCGACAGCGCGATCGCGTCGTTGCCTCCGACGCTCACGACCAGATGGGTCGCGTCGTCCGGAAGATGGGCGAGCTGGCGGGGCATGCTGGACATCACGCTTCCGTCGACCGCGCGGAGGCTGGCCCGCCACGACGCGGGCAGCCGCTCACGAAGCTGCGTTACGACGTCGGGACCCCCGGCCACATAGGCGGCGTTGTCGAAGACCGAGTCCCCGAGGAGAACGACGTGGTTCAAGGACGCTTCTCCTGCGCTTCGAGCCCCTGCCGGGGCGAGCGCCCCGAGCAGGATCATCGCGGTCCGTCGGCTCAGAGCCATGGCGCGCTCGCTCGTCAGGCCTCAGCTGTCGAATGAAGGTCATTGCGATGCATCTGGTTCAGCTCTTCCTGCCGCTTTTCGACAATCATGGCCGGACCTTTCCGCACGCGCTGTTCTCCGAGGTCCGGGAGGAGCTGGTCGCCCGCTTCGGAGGCGTCACGGCGTTCACGCAAGCTCCGGCCGACGGCGTGTGGAAGGACGGGGACGATGTCCCGACCCGCGACAGGATCGTGATCTTCGAGGTCATGTGCGACCGCCTCGAGCGGGACTGGTGGGCCGACTACCGCCGACTCCTGGCGGAACGGTTCCGCCAGGAGGAGCTTGTCGTGCGCACCTGGCAGGTGGATGCGCTCTAGCGATCAGAGGGCCGCCGCGGCCTTCGTCGCGGTCGAACGAGGCGCTGGCTCGGACCAGCAGAGCAGGCCGTTCTTCATCACCGGCAGATCGCCCGTCGCGACGACCTGGGCGACGGCGCCGGCCGGCGTGGTCTTCGCGTCCGCCAGCGCGAGGCTCAGCGCGTGACCGTCTTCCGTGACGAACGCGACCTTGGCTCCCCCGCGAAAAAGCGCCAGCGCCGAGTCGCAGGCCTCGATCTCCCCCGACGCCGTGATATGCCCGCCCTTCTGTTCGTAGCACTCGATCTCGAGCTGACCCGCCACGGAGTCGCCGTCCAGAGTGCCCCGTCGATTAATGCGCCCTAAATATTTCATCTCGTATCCTTCAGCGAAATCTGGTCAGTATCTAGAAATGATTTGAATCATATCCAGATGTGGCCGCGAAGTTGTGCGGATGATCGAGGTTTTTCACTCGAAAGAGTGATCGTTTTCTCGGCCTGAGCTCATTCGAGCCGCGGCCCGGCGTGACAGCGGAAGGCTGCTCCTTGGCGAAGTTGATTGAAGTGAAGAGTCTCGGCGGGGTCAATTTCGTCCGTCCGGATCGGGTGATCGCGATCCAGACTTCGGCGACCGGCTCCACCGTCATCGTTCTCGAGGGCGGGGCGGTCGTGAACTCCTCCGAGACCACGCTTGCGGTCGCGGCGCGGCTCAGGGCGGCCGAAGACGACCGTTAGGGGAGGCGGCCCCTAGCTACTGGTCCGGGTCGGCTTCGCGGCGGCATACGCCCCGCGTGTGCGTCTCGATCGCGGCCAGCGCGTCGTCGAGCGAATGGAAGGGGCCGCAGCGCATTCCGGTCATCGTCTGCTTCGCGTTGCCGCCGGGCTCGACCAGGAAAGTCCCGCCGTCGCTCCGTCGAACCACGCCCATGGATCGGCCGAGCAGATCGGTCAGCAGCCACTCATTGGCGTCTGCTGCGGGTTTGACCATGACGTCCAAGAGCTCTCCCGCCTCCTCTGTGGGCCGGGCTTCGATCGAGCCAGCGGCGGTCCGAGATTTCCGCCCCTTTGAGAGCGCCGTGTCTTTTCTCACGGAAATCTACCTGTAAACAATCCTTGTAAATGCCGCCAGCAGGGCGCATGTTGCGAATGTTGGTTCAGCGACATACGATTTGGCGCCGACGAGATGAAAATCTCGCGCCGGGTTTTATTTCCATGAAGTGGCATGTCTGGTGCGCTGGGCCGTTGAGGTCCGACGCATGTTTTGTGATTTAAAAAGGAGTTCCCATGTCTTCGGGAACGGTGAAATGGTTTAATGCCCAGAAGGGCTTCGGCTTCATTGCGCCGGATGACGGCGGCGCCGACGCCTTCGTGCATATTAGCGCCATGGAGCGCGCCGGAATCCACGATCTCCAGGAAGGCCAGAAGGTCACCTACGAGCTCGTCGCCGATCGCAAGAGCGGCAAGATGACGGCCGACCGGCTGCAGATTCAGTCCTGATCGCGCCGTCCGCTGCGGTTCTCCGCGGCGGAGCGGCGTAGGCGCCGACCGGCGGGGTCGACCACGGATGTACTGGCGAACCCTGCTCGTCGCAGCGCCGCAGCCTCAGGCCCAAAAGCGCTCTTGAGCGTCATGGACCCCGTCGCCCTCAGGGCGGCGGGGGTTTTCGTATCGGGACCGGCCGCCGCATGGCCAGGGCGCAAAAGCGTGGCGTCTGGCGCGCCTCCGAAGCAAGGAAATCCTGAGAGCGTATGCGTTACGCTGAGGCCGAGGGCTCTATCTGGCGGCGCCCGACGCTACAGGGCGGCTGGCGTCGTGGACGCGCTGCGCCCCGACCGTCGTCTGCGCGCAGAATCCCGATCGACAACGCGCCGCCCCAAAGCCGCGGGCGGCGCCGTCGTGTCGCGGCAGCCGCGAACTGCGCGGCGCCATAAGCTGGATTGTCGCCGACTGGCGAGCGGCCGGAGCCGCTTCACTCATACCGAGAGAGAAATCTCGTCTTCCTTGACCATCCGCTCATGGTTCTCGGTCAGAGCCTTGATGCGGTAGGCCGGCGGAAGATCCTCCCGATCTCCGGGAACCAGGCGCACGATCCTGAACTGGGTGGTCGCGCCCAATCCATGCGAGATGGTCAGGCGAACGGGGTCGCCGACTGCGAATTGATGTTTAGCCATCCCCCATCATAGCACGTCCGCGGCGTCCCGGCGCGGTTTCATTTCCGAGGGGCTGCGCCGCCCGGGCCGCGTGGCTCGGCCCTACTTACCGCCGGTGACGTCGAGGAACGTATTGGTGATGAAGGACGCCTCGTCGCTCGCCAGCCACAGGATCGCGCGCGCCACCTCCTCGGGCTGGCCGCCTCTCCCCATCGGGACCGTGGCCTTGACGCGATCCACCCGTCCGGGCTCGCCGCCGTCGGCGTGCATCTCGGTGTAGATGTGGCCCGGGCGCACGCACGCGACCCGGACGCCCTCGCGCGCGACCTCCTTGGCGAAGCCGATCGAGAACGTCTCGAGCGCGCCCTTGGAGGCGGCGTAGTCGACATATTCGTCCGGGCTTCCGAGGCGGGCGGCCGCCGACGAGATGTTGATCACCACGCCGCCGCGCCCGCCGTGACGGCGGGACATGCGCTTCGCCGCCTGCTGCGTGCAGAGCATCGGACCGATCGCGTTGACGGCGAAGATGCGCAGCATGCGCTCATGTCCGATGTCCTCGAGCCGGCTCTGCTTCGCGATGATCGCCGCGTTGTTGACGAGCACGTCGAGGCGGCCGAACTCCCGGTCGATCGCGGAGAACAGCCGCGCGACCTGCTCCGGATCGGCGCTGTCCGCCTGCACCGCCAGAGCTTTGCGACCGGAGGCCGTGACGTCGTCCGCCACGGCGCGGGCGGCGGCCTCGTTGGAGGCGAAGCTGATCGCCACGTCGTAGCCGCGCTCGGCTGCGAGCCGCGCGGTCGCCGCGCCGACGCCGCGGCCGCCGCCCGTTATCAGGATGACGGGGGCCTGACTGCCCTCACTCATCGAACGCGCCTCCGTGAAGTGCAAAGTTGAGTTCTGCGCTGCGCCAGACATGCTCCTCCGTCCGGAGAGATCTGGCGCGTTCGGATAGGGTCATTTCTGCGTATCCGGGCGCCGCCGCGATCATGACTGCGGGACAAGACGGCGCCCCAGCAGGACAACGACAGGCAGCGTCAGCAGGGACGCGGCGGCGGCGCAGGATACGCCCCATGATCGCCCGGCTGCGTCGCCCACGACGCCGAACAGGATCGGCGCCAAGGCACCCGACCCTGTCACGCCCGTGTAGAAGACCGCGAACGCATGCTCCACCCGCCCCGCCGGCGCGAGTTCGGGAACCGTCCCGTAAAGCACAGAGGAGGTGCCGTTCAGCGCAAGGCCGACGACCGGCAGCAGAAGCAGGGTCGGCGTCAGCGGCAGGGTCAGCGTGGCCAGGATCAGGGCGACCGTGGCGCTTTCGGTGATCAGCACCGCGCGGAGCACGCCGAGCCTCGCCCCCATCCAGCCGCAGACGAACTTCCCGAGCGCGCCGCCGACGAAGACGCTCGCGAGCGCCGTCCCGATCGCAGGAAAGGCCGCGCCCTTCGCCTGCAGCACGAAGGGCAGGAAGGTGAGGAAGCCCATCCGCGCCGCCGTATCGAGGCCTCCGATCGCGCAGAGCAGGGCGAAACCGCGTCGATCCCCGAGCGAGCGCCTTGCAGGCCCGGCGAGGTCGTGGTGGGGGATGCGGATCCTCGGCATCAACGTCACCGCGGCGGCCGCGATCAGACCGAGCGCCGCCACCAGCCAAAGCGCGTGCCGCCACGGCATCAGGGTGACCAGCAGCGACGTCAGGGCGGGAACGCAGGCTTTCCCAACGTCGCCGGCGAAGTTGTAGGTCCCGATCGGGCCTCTGGACACGTCGCCGAACGCTCGTGATACGGCGGCGGATGCGATCGGGTGCTGTGTGGCCGATCCCGCTCCCGACAACGCCAGGGCGACGCAAAGACCGATGGCGCCTCCCGAAAATCCGGCGAGCACATAGCCGAGCGCCGAGAGGAGCGTTCCGGCGGCGAGGATGACGCGTCCGTCGAATTTCTCCGCGAGGCGGCCCGCCGGCACCTGCAACGCCGCCATGGCCCCGGCGTAAACGCCGCGCAGCACGGCGAGAAGGCTGTAGCTGAGGCCGAATTCCGCCTGCCAGATCGGCAGAAGCACGTAGATGAGATCCGTGTAGCCGTCATGGACAGCATGGACGACGCCAGCCACCGCGAGCGTGCGATTTGGAGCAGCTGGGCGCCCGGCGGTCTCTAGTGACGACATCTGGCTCAACATCTTGGAAGAGCCGCGAAAGTTGCGCTCGGCCTCGTTATGCGACAAACGATTTTTTGGAACAGGTCGCGTGAGAAAATCTGACGCCGATGAGCCGCCGTCTCCCCTCCATGAACGCCCTGAGGGCGTTTGAAGCGGTCGGGCGTCACCTGAGCTTCACGCGCGCGGCGCAGGAGCTGAATGTCACCCACGGCGCCCTCAGCCGGCAGGTCAGACTGCTGGAGGAGTGGCTCGGGCAGCCGCTTTTCGAACGCGGCGCCCGTCGCATCGCGCTGACGGAACGTGGCGCCGACTATCTCTTGGATGTCGGGGCCGCCTTCGACCGGATCGCCGCCGCGACGGCCCGGCAGTTCGAGCGCGACGAGCGTCGGCTGCTCCAGGTGAACGCGATGGCGACGTTCACGCTGCGCTGGCTGATACCGCGGCTATCCTCCTTTCAGCTTGGCCACCCGAGCATCGAGGTGCGTCTCACGACATCGAACACGCCGCTTCAGGACCTTCGGGAGCCTTACGACGTGGCGATCCGCGGCGGTCCGGAGCGGATCCCCGCCCATGTGGCGCAGAAATTCCTGTCCGAGACGCGCATTCCGGTCTGCAGTCCAAAGCTCATCGAACAGCGACCGATGGCGCATCCGCGCGATCTGGCGCGCCACACGATCCTGCATTCCGCGACCCTGCCGGATGTGTGGTCGCAATGGCTCGTCGCCGCGAGGGTTCCGAACCTGAAGCCGGCCGGCTCGATCACGCTCGAGCATTTTTATCTGACGCTTCAGGCGGCTCTGGATGGCGTCGGGGTCGCGATGGGGCCGACGGCGCTCGTCGCCGACGACGTTCGGGCCGGACGGCTCGTCATGCCGTTCAGAGAGCCGGCCCTGCCGGCCAGGAGCTATTTCACCTATGTCCCGGACGGGTGCGCCGACGATCCGGCCGTTCGCTCGTTCTGCGCATGGCTCCGGCGCATCGCTGAGGCCTAGGGGAAGACGCCCCGGCGGACGGGTCGTGATCGACTGGAACAGCGCCCGCGGCGCGTTAGCTTGCTGAGCCGCTGTTCCGCGCCGCTGGCGGACCAGCGCGAACGCTCTTGGGAACGCCGGAACGCATCATGGCCGACCGCTCGATTCCGCTGTCTCTCAAGGCGGCGCGCGGCGCCTGGCTGACCGCTCAGAAGCTCGACGAGGACGCTCCGTTCGGCGAAGGGCCGGAGGCGGTGCGCCGCGCCGTCGAACACCTCGGTTACGTGCAGATCGACACGATCAACGTGATCGAACGCAGCCACCATCACATCCTGCACACCCGCATCCCGAGCTATCGGAGGAGCGATCTCGACACGGCTCAGGCCGATGACAAGTCAGTCTTCGAGTACTGGACGCATGCGCTCGCCTATGTTCCGACCGCGGATTATCGGTTCTTCGCGCCGGCGATGGACAGATTCAGGGAGGCGCCCGGCGGGATGTTCGCCGCGATCCCCGGCGACAACTACGCAGCCCTGCTACGGCGCATCGCCAAGGAGGGGCCGCTGTCGATCCGGGACGTGGACGACGACGCGCTCATCGAGAAGACGCATCCCTGGGGGAGCCGAAAGCCGTCCCGGGCGACGCTGCGGTTCGGGTTCTTCGCAGGCGACCTGGTGGTCAGCCGCCGAACCGGAATGCTCAAGACCTATGATCTGACGAAGCGTCATTTCGGGTGGCGGAGGCGGCCCGCGCCCGCCTCCGAGAAGCAATGCGCGTCCTACCTTCTCGCTCGCGCCCTCCGCGCGCAGGGCGTGGTGAGCGTCGACTCCATCTGTTTCGGCGACCTCCGGTCGAAGCGGCTCGTCGCGGAGGCCATCGCGACCGAGGTCAGGCGCAAGCGGCTGACGCCTGTCCGCATCGAGGGCCTCGAGAAGACGCAGCACTGGGCCGCGCCCTCCGTGATCGAAAGCGCGGGCGGGTCGCCTCTCCCGCGCGAGCGCATCCGCATCCTTTCGCCCTTCGATCCGCTGGTGATCCAGCGCAAGCGGCTCAAGGCGCTGTTCGGCTATGAGCACAGGTTCGAAGCCTATGTGCCGGTCGCGAAGCGCTCCTTCGGCTATTTCGCGCTGCCGGTTCTGGCGGGCGACGAGTTCGTCGCGGCCATCGACCTCAAGATGGACCGCGCGGCCGGACGTCTTCTCATCCAGAACTGGACGTGGCTCGCCGAGGCGGACGCCGGCCTCCGGGAAGCGGTCGACGAAGCTCTCGCGGGCTTCGAGCGGTTCCAGAAGCACGCCGCGGCGCCGGGCGCGGCGGCTCAGCCCGATCAGACGGCGTCGTCCGGCTGACCTTTCGAACGGCGTCAGCTCGCGAAGGCGAGGGGCATGCCGCTGATCGGGTGTCGCAGCACCTCCATGCCGAGGCCGTAGATGGCCTCGAGGCGGTCCTTCGCCATGATCGAGGCGGGGGAGCCGCGCGCGATCAGGCGGCCGGTGTGGAGCGCCGCCACCTCGTCACAGAACCGGGCCGCCATGTTGACGTCGTGCAGCACGACCACGACGCCGCGCCCTTGCGTCTCGGCGAGCTTCCGGACCAGCGTCAGCACCTCGATCTGATGGGCGACGTCGAGCGCCGAGGTCGGCTCGTCGAGCAGGAGCCAGCGCGCCTGCTGGGCGACCAGCATCGCGAGCCACACACGCTGGCGTTCTCCGCCCGAAAGCTCCTCGACCATGCGGTCGGCGAAGACTGCTACGTCGGCGAGCCCCATGGCCTCCGTGACCGCTTCGGCGTCCTCCGGGCCGAATCGGCCGAGAGCGCCGTGCCACGGATACCGGCCGAGCGCCACGAGCTCCCGGACGGTGAGCCCCGAAGCCAGAGGAGGGTTCTGAGGGAGGTAGGCGACCTCGCGCGCGAAGTCCCGTGAGCGCCAGTCGCCGATCGGCCGGCCGCCATAGCGGATGGCGCCGGTCGTGACGTTCTGCTGCCGCGCCATGAGCTTCAGCAGCGTCGACTTGCCCGAGCCGTTATGGCCCACGAGGCCGATCACGGCGCCCGGCGGGAAACGCGCGGAAAGCGGCGCGAGAAGCGCGCGGTCGCCGACCGAGAAGCACGCTTGCGAAAGCTCGAAGGCGGCCTGCGCCGAGGGGGCGCCCTGGGTCATTGCGGAAACGTTCTGGTGCACGCGCTACGCCTCATCATCGACATGTCGCACGCCACTCCATGGGCGTGCAGCCCGCAAGCTTCCGGAACACGCGGGTGAAATGCGCCTGGTCGGCGAAGCCGAGCTCGGTCGCGATCTCGCTGAGCGAGGCCTCCGCGCGCCCGATCAGGCGCTTGGCCTTGCGGACCCTCGCCTGGAGCTGCCAGCGATGCGGCGGCATGCCGGTCGCCGCCTTGAAGGCGTGGCTGAAATAACTCTCGGAGAGCCCGGCGAGGCGGGCGAGCTCGCTCAGGCGGATCGTCTCGCCGCAGCGCTCGTCGATGTAGTCCACCGCGAGCCGCAGCTGGCGATCCGAAAGCGCGCTGCGGCCGGGGCGGCGGGAAGGCGGCCCGAACGCCGCCGACACTAGCGCCGTCAGCAGCCCGTCCCCCAGAAGTCCGAGCGGCGCCGGGCTGCGGGCGCAGGCCTGCTCGAGGAGCCGCGCGAAGCGCTCCAGACGACTGTCGCTGAACATCAGCCGCGGCGTCGCCGCGCTGACACGATCAAACCCCTCGATCGGCCCCAGTCGCTCTAGGTCGAAATGGACGTCGAGATGGCGGAGTTCGGTCGCGCCGCCGAACGTCATGCTGAGCGGCGCCTCCGGCGGCACATAGGTCGCGCTCAGCTTGCGGGACGACACCCGGGCGGCGCGCTGCCCGGCGTCAAGCGAGATCTCCGAAGCGGGCTCCTCGATGACCACGAACAGGCGTGGATCGCGCGAGACGTAGTCGCCCCCGGCCCCGGGCGCGCAGCGCGCCTGCCAGATCTCGACCAGCCCGATGTCGGACGAATGGGCGAGGGGCCTTCCGATGACGGCGATGCCGCGCTTTTCGGAGACCATGCGCGGCTGGAACGCGTTCATCGCCGTCCCGCCATCTGCGCCGTGGTCCCAACCCGTCTGGTGCGCAGGGAGCACACCAGTGATCTCAGAGTATTTTGAAGCCAGAAACGTACAATACGGAAGCACCGCCGCGCACTCTTAGTCGCGCCCGGAGGGCAGTCAAGACTCCGGCTCGTAGATTAGAATATATACATTCTAAAGAGCCGGCGTCGTTGTAGCTCGCGAGTTTCGACAACGCCGGGGACCATGGTGATCTACGTAACGAGAATGCGAGCCGGGCTGCTTGCGGGCGTGGCGCTCGCGGCGATTACGCATCCTGGAGTTGCCGTGGCGCAGCAGGCCGCGCAGGCGACGCAACTCGACGCGATCGAGGTGCAGGGACAGGGCCGCGGCGACTCGATCGGGCGGAACGGCTCGGGCGTGGCGCCCGTGCAGGGCTACGCGCCGGTCGCCACCACCACCGGCTCCAAGACCGACACGCCGATCAAGCTCATCCCGCAGTCGATCGGCGTGGTAGGCAGCGAGCAGATGGACGATCTCGGCGCGATGAAGACCGACGAGGCGTTGCGCTACTCCGCTGGCGTGTTCGCGCAGCCCTTCGGCGACGATACGGACACCAACTGGTTCTATATCCGCGGCTTCGACGCCACGCAGACCGGCGTCTATCGCGACGGCATGCAGCTCTACAACTACGCCTTCGGCAACTTCTTCACCGACCCTTGGCTGCTCGAGCGCGTGGAGGTGCTGCGCGGCGCTTCGGCGGCGCTTTATGGCGGCGGCAATGTCGGCGGCATCATCAACTATGTTAGCAAGCGGCCGCTGGACTACGATTTCGGCGAGGTCGAGGTCGGCATCAACAACTATCCCACCGCGTTCGCGGCGTTCGACATCAACAAGGTCGTGCCGAACGACGCGGTCACGAAGGGCGACGGGCTGCCGCCGGTCTGGAAGTACCGCTTCACCGGCAAGTTCGAGGGCGGCGACGGCTACTCCAAGCGCGAAGACGGCATCCGCGGCGTGTTCCAGGGCGCGGCGACCTATTCGCCTGACGCCGGCACGGATTTCACCGTCTACGCCAACTACCAGCACGTCGACCAGAAGCACGGCGGCGGCGACTTCCTGCCGTATTACGGCACGGTGAAGCGGGCGACCTCGACGGACGGGACGATCGACCTCGGCCGCATCGGCCGGCGTGACAATTTCTCGGACTCCGATTTTGACCGGTACGACCGCCGGCAGGCCATGGCCGGCTACGAGTTCAACCACGACGTCAACGACGTGTGGACGGTGAACTCGAGGGCGCGGTTCGCCTACGCCGACCTCAAGGAAGCGCAGATCTACCCGTTCGGCTACGGCTTCCAGCCGCGGCCGAGCGCGGGCAACACCGCGCTCTCGCTCATCCCGTTCAACCACCACACCAAGTCGTACAGCTTCACCGCCGACAACAATGTCGTCGGCAAGTTCGCGACCGGCGGGCTGGATCACACCCTCCTCATCGGCCTCGACTACAAGTTCTACGAGATCGATGAGGTCCAGTCGTCGTTCGGCTCGCCCTACATCGACGAGAAGAGCAAGCTCCATCAGGCGGGGCTCTATGTTCAGGACCAGATCCGCTTCGGCGGCGGCTGGATCGCCACCCTGAACGGCCGCTATGACCGGATGTGGCTGAACGGGGATTACAAGCCGCTTCCGACCGACACGGGCGCCGACGTCAAGCTCGACAAGGGCCGCTTCAGCGGACGCGCCGGCCTCGGCTACGAGTTCGCGAACGGCGTCGTGCCGTATGTGAGCATCGCGAGCGTGTTCAACCCGCTCGTGCAGGCCAACAACATCCAGAACGCGGCGTTCCAGACCATCGGCCGCACGCCGTTCAAGCCCGAGACCGGCATCCAGTACGAGGCGGGCGTGAAGTGGGCGCCGACCTGGTTCTCCGGTCTGTTCACCGCCTCCGTCTTCGACCTGAAGAAGAAGAACGTCGTTTCGGGCACGACCTCCCCGACGACGGTCCAGACGCAGCTCGGCGAGGTGCGCTCGCGCGGCTTCGAGTTCGAAGCGCAGGCGAACCTGAACGAGAACTGGAAGTTCATCGGCGCGTTCACGGCCTATCAGCTGAAGATCCTGAAGGACGAGAACCCGCTTCTGGTGGGCGAGCAGCCCTTCCTCGTCCCGGAGGTGATCGCCTCGGCCTTCCTCGACTACACCTTCACCACCGGGGCCATGAAGGGCCTCAGCCTCGGCGGCGGCGTGCGCTACCTCGGCAAGTCCGAGGCGACGCAGCCGAACACGGTGAAGGTCCCGTCCGCGACCCTGTTCGACGTCGCCGCGCGCTACGAGTGGGACGCGTACAAGGTCAGCCTCAACGTGACGAACCTGTTCGACAAGCGCTACGTCTCCGGCTGCCAGGGCATCAATGTGTGCTCCTATGGCGAGGCCCGCAAAGCGCTGGTGAGGGCGAGCTACACGTGGTGAACGACGACAGGCCGGTCCGCCGGCCTGGCTTTCTCTCCCGCCGCGGCGTCCTCACCGGCGCCGCGGCTTTCGCTTGTCTGGGCGCCGCCCGCGCGACGCCCAGACAAGCGAAAGTCGCGGAACGCCGGCTGCGACGCTACATCCGTCGTAGACGCCGCC
>NZ_JBJKEX010000370.1:0-2970 GCF_045505405.1 Hansschlegelia beijingensis
AGCGCAGGACCGTCCGGCGCAGCAGGCCTCCGGCCGAGCCCGCCAGGACCCCTCTGCCGCCGAACGTGGTGGCGTTGCCCAAGGTCGCCCCCGACACCTTCGTGGCCGTGTTCGGCGACACCGTCGCCGACGAGCTCGCCGGCGGGCTGGAGGAAGCCTTCGTGGACGCGCCGGGCCTCGTGGTCCGCCGCCACGTCAAGGCGAACGCCGGCCTCGTGCGCGCGGACTATTTCGACGTCGTCGCGGACGCCCGCAAGGCGGTCGAGTCCGAGCAGATCACCTTCGCGGTGATCGACGTCGGCGTGAACGACCGGCAGCCCTTCGTCGACATGCGGCACGCCGCGCCGCTCTCCGACGAGTGGACCAAGCGCTATGGCGAGCGGGTGAACGCGCTGCTCGCGCCCTTCAGGGAAAAGAAGATCCCGGTCTACTGGGTGGGCCTCGCGCCGAGCGAGAGCCGCAAGGCAAGCGCCGATCACACCGCGCTCAACACCTTGATCAAGGAGCGCGTGGAGGCCGCAGGCGGAACCTATGTGGACGTCTGGGAGGGCTTCGTCGACGAGGACGGCGCCTATATGGCGGACGGGCCGCAACTCGACGGCCAGATCGGCCGGCTGAGGCTCGACGACGGGGTGCATTTCTCGCGGGCCGGCGCCCGCAAGCTGGCGCATTACGTCGAGCGCGAGATCCGCAAGGTCTACCGGCCCTCGACCACCGATCCGAACGCGATGATCGGCGCGAGGTCGGCGTTGACCGAGCCCCCGTCGGCGCCGGCGTCCGGCTCATGGATGCGGCTGACGATCGACTGCGCGATCGTGGTCAGCGTCGTCGAGTCGCCGATCGCCACGAGCGGCAGCTCGATGTCGAAGCGACGTTCGACGCTCATCCGCAGCTCGAGACCCATCAACGAGTCCATCCCCAGTTCGGCGAGCGGCCGCTGCGGAGAGATCTCCTTGGCCGGCAGCTTGAGGATGCGCCCGACCTCGCCGGCGAGGATCTCCGCCACGATGTCGCGCGCCTCGCGGGCGTCCTTGCCGCGGACGAGCGCGGCGAGGTCGATCGTCTCGACGGAATCCTGCGGCCCCATCTCGGCGCCGGCCACCACCTGGGCGAACATCGGCGACGCCAGGAAGGCGAGATCGCGCCGCGCCGCGCCCCAGTCGAGCGGGGCGATCGTGATCACCGCGGTCTCGAGGCGAAGGTCATCATGCGCGAGCACGCGGCCGAGTCCCTCCAGCGCCTCAGCGCCCGAGAGCGTCTGGTGGCCGAGACGCTTCTGGATCTTCTCCTTCACCTCGCCGGTGCGGGCCAGGTAGCCCACGTCGCCGAGCGCGCCCCAGGCGATCGCGAGGCCCGGAAGCCCCTCGCGCCGACGCACCCGAACCAGCGACTCGAGCCACATATTGGCCGCGACGTAGTTGGACTGGCCCGGATTGCCGATCACGGTCGTGGCCGAGGAATAGACCACGAACTGCTTCACCGGATCCTGCCGCGTCAGCCTGTCGAGCGCATGCGCGCCGTCGATCTTCGGCCGCAGCACCGCCTCGAAGCGCGCCTCGTCGAGATTGGCGAGCAGCGCGTCGTCGAGCACCATGGCCACGTGCCAGGCTCCGCCGATCGGGCCGAGGTCGCGGCGGGTCTCGTCGAGCGCCTTCTCCAGAGCGGCGGCGTCCGCCGCGTCGCAGGCGAACACCTTGACCTTGGCGCCGGCCGCCTCGATGCGGGCGACGCCGTCCCGGGCGGCCTGGGTGGAGGCGCCGGAGCGGCCGATCAGGGCGATCCAGTCGGCCCCGTTGGCCACCAGCCATTCGGCGGTCGCGAGCCCGAAGCCGCCAAGTCCGCCGACCAGCACATGCGCGCCCTCGGCCGCGCGGAAGGCCGGCGGCCTGGTCTCGCCGAGCTCGGCGGGGTCGAGCGGCCGGACCACGATCTTGCCGACATGACCGGACTGCTGCATCAGCCGGAAGGCGTCGCCGATGTCGTTCGCCTCATAGGCCCGGTAGGGCAGGGGCGCGAACACGCCCTTGTCGAACAGCTTCATGCACTCGCCGAACAGGCGCTGGCCGAGATCGCCGCGGTGGATCAGCAGCTGGTCGGCGTCGATCCCGAAATAGCTGATGTTGCGGCGGAACGGACGAAGCCCGAGACGGCTGTTGGCGTAGTAGTCGCGCTTGCCGAGCTCAAGGAAGCGGCCGAAGGGGCGGAGCACGCTCAGGGAGCGCTCCATCGCCTCGCCGAACAGCGAGTTCAGCACCACGTCGACGCCTTCGCCGCCGGTGAGCTTCTTCACCTCGTCGACGAACTCCAGGCTGCGGCTCGACAGGACGTGCGTCGCGCCGAGCGCGCGCAGCAGGTCCCGCTTCTCGTCGGAGCCCGCGGTCGCGATGACCTTCGCGCCCTTCCAGAGCGCGATCTGCAGCGCCGCCAGGCCGACGCCTCCGGCGCCGCCATGGATCAGCACCCACTCGCCGCGCCGCAGCTGAGCGAGATGCTGGAGCGCGTAATAGGCGGTGAGGAAGCACACCGGGATCGTCGCGCCTTCCTCGAAATTGATCGAGTCCGGCAGCGGGGCCACGGCGGTTTCAGACGTCACGACGCGCGACGCGAAGGCGCCGGACGCGAACGCCACGACGCGGTCGCCGACCCGGTAGCGCTTCACGCCCGGCCCGACGGCGGTCACGACGCCGGCGCATTCGATGCCGAGCCCCGGGCCGGCGAAGCCGTCCTCGAGCGCCTCTTCGGGCAGCAGGCCGAGGGCCCACATCACGTCGCGGAAGTTCAGGCCGACCGCGGAGACATCGATCGCGACCTCGCCCTCGGCAGGGTCGAGGGCCGGCGCGGCGACCCAGGACAGGTCGTCGAGGCCGCCGTCGCGGCCGGATTCGAGCACGGCGACGCGGGTGTCGACGCCTGGACGGTGAAGCTCGAGCCGTTTGCGAAGGATCAGCATCGCATGCAGCTCAAGGGGTT
>NZ_JBJKEX010000371.1:0-2965 GCF_045505405.1 Hansschlegelia beijingensis
GAGCCCCCGAAGGACAGCCCCGAAGCCTCGGTCCCTCTGCCGCCGGAGCGCCCCGACGGCGACGCCAGGACGGCCGCGCTGATCCCGAAGGCGCCCCTGCCGACCGAAAAGCCGGCGGGTCCCACCCCGCCCGACCTCCCGCTTCCGGAGGCTTCCCGCGAGGAGGATGCCGATTGCCGGGAGCTGACTTCGGAGGGCGTCGCGATCTTCAAGCCGGCGGAGCTTTCCGACCAGCCGGAGATCTGCCGCACGGGCGCGCTGGTCGAGCTCTCGGGCGTGCGCCGCAAGGATGGCGGCGTGGTCGAGCTGAAGCCCGCCGCGACCCTGCGCTGCGCCATGGCGCGCGTCGTCTCCGCCTATGTGCGCAACGACCTCGCCCCGGCGGCCGAGGCGTCGGGCGCGAAGCTCGACGCGGTCAACGTCGCGGGCTCATACGCCTGCCGGGGGCGCAACAACGTCTCCGGCGCCAAACTCAGCGAGCACGGCCGGGCGAACGCGCTCGACATTGCAGGCTTCGGGCTTTCGAGCGGCCGCGCAGTCGGGGTCTACGCCAAGGACCTGCCGGAGCTTCTGGGGATCGTCGTCAAGGGCGCGGCCTGCACGCGGTTCAACACGGTCCTGGGGCCCGGCTCCGACGAGGCGCACGAGGATCATCTCCACGTCGACCTGCAGCCCCGGCGCAGCAATTCGCGGCTGTGCCAATGGCGGCCGGACTGAAGTCAGCGAGCGTTCGACGAGGCGGGAGCTGCGGCGCTCGCCAGGGCTTCGCCGCCGAACAGCGTCGAGGCGAGCGTCATCAGCCCGCGCTGCTCATAGGTCGCGCGGGCGAGGTTGAACCAGTGGCGATAGAGCGGGACCGGCTCGCACCGCAGTCCGTTGCCGGCGCCGAGAGTCCTCTCCGCGCGCTGCAGGATCTCCGCGCAGGCGGTGGCGGACACGACGTCGATCCGACGATGCTCCGCCCAGTCGGCCGAGAAGCCGCCGGTGTTGAGATAGGTGACATGGCTGAAGGCCGAGAACGCCGCAACAGCCAGAGCTGCGCCGAACAGGGCGAGCCGCATCGTAGATCACCCGAGGTCAGAGTGTGAGCCGCCGCGACAACGGCGACCTGAATGGATAGTTCCACTAAAGTCGACTTTCGTGAAGATTCTTTTGCGGGTCGGAGCCGCGCCGAAAACGCTGGCCCGGATCGCGGCGCCCGGACGCTATCCTGAGGGGCCGCAGCCGCCGGCAAGCTGGAAGGGACTCCTGAATGCTCAGCAATCTCCAGGCGCGCGACGCCGCCACGGTCCTCCACCCCTACACGAACCTCGCCACGCTGCCGGAGCAGGGCTCGCTCATCCTCGAGCGGGGCGACGGGGTGTTCGTCTATGACGTCGAGGGCAAGCCCTACATCGAGGGCATGGCGGGGCTGTGGTGCAACGCGCTCGGACATGGCCGCGAGGAGCTCGTGGAGGCCGCGGCGGAGCAAATGCGCAGGCTGCCCTTCGCGCATCTCTTCACGGGCAAGAGCCATGACCCGGCGATCGCGCTGGCGGAGAAGCTGAAGGAGCTCGCCCCCTGCAACGCCGCCAAGGCGTTCTTCTGCAACTCCGGCTCGGAAGCCAACGACACCCAGATGAAGCTGGTCTGGTACGTCAACAACGCGCTCGGCCGGCCGCAGAAGAAGAAGATCATCTCCCGCATCAAGGCCTATCACGGCGTCACGGTCGCGAGCGCGAGCCTGACCGGGCTGCCGAACAACCACATCGACTTCGACCTGCCGCTGCCGCAGGTGCGGCACGCCGGCTGCCCGCATCACTACCGCTTCGCGCTCGAGGGCGAGACCGAGGAGGAGTTCGCCACCCGGCTCGCCGCCGAACTCGACGCGATGATCCAGGCCGAGGGCCCGGAGACGGTGGCCGCCTTCATCGCCGAGCCCGTGATGGGCGCCGGCGGCGTGATCGTGCCGCCCCGGACCTATTTCGAGAAGATCCAGCCGGTGCTGGAGAAATACGACGTCATGCTGATCGCCGACGAGGTGATCTGCGGCTTCGGACGGCTTGGCGAATGGTTCGGCTCGACCGTGCTCGGCATGAAGCCGGACACGATCTCGGTCGCCAAGCAGCTCTCCTCCTCCTACCTGCCGATCGCCGCCGTCATCATCCCGGACTGGATCGACGAGGCGCTGAACCGGCAGAGCGAGAAGATCGGCGTGTTCGGCCACGGCTTCACCTATTCGGGCCATCCGGTCGCGGCCGCCGTCGCGCTCAAGACCCTGGAGATCTACGAGCGCGAGAACGTGCTCGGCCATGTGCGCAAGGTCATGCCGCATTTCCAGCAGCGGCTACGCGCCTTCGGCGATCACCCGATGGTCGGCGAGGCCCGCGGCATGGGGCTCGTCGGCGCGGTCGACCTCGTCGCCGACAAGGCCAGCAAGCGGCCGTTCGACGCGAAGCGCTACGCCGCCGCCAAGGTGGTCGCGCTGGCGCAGGAGGAAGGCCTCATCGTGCGCGCGATCGGCGACGCGGTGTCGATCTGCCCGCCGCTGGTCATCACCGAGGAGGAGATCGACCAGTTGTTCGATCGCCTCGGACGCGCGCTCGACCGGGCCGAAAGCTGGGCCGCCTCCGAAGGCGCGCGGCAGGCCGCCTGAACGGCGCCACCACCTTTCACCCTCCCCCTCGATGTGGAAGAAGTCGCATGTCGGCGTCACGCCGGAGGGGTGGTTCGGTGTGCGGAAACGGTAGGCGTTTCTCCCGCGATCAGCGGGCTTTCGGTCCTCGGAGCGCCGCATGACGCTCGATCTCCGGCTCGCCCCGCGCGGACGCTCGCGCCTCGCGGCGGCGGCCCTTGCGCTCGCCGGCTTCGCGATCTGCGTCACGCTCTATTCGATGCTGCTGTTGCGGTCCCACGCGGTCGCGGCCGGACCCGGGTTCGCGGCGTTCGCCGCGGGTCTCGCCCTCGCGGGGCTCGCGGTGCTGAC
>NZ_JBJKEX010000372.1:0-2964 GCF_045505405.1 Hansschlegelia beijingensis
CGGCGCGGCGCGCCGACCCGGACATTGTCCAGCACGCGCGCCCAGGGAAGCAGGCGCGGCTCCTGGAACATGATGCGGCTCAGCCCCGCGCGGCGGCCGTCGCCGACCGAGACCGCGCCGGATGTCGGCGCGTCGAGGCCGAGCAGGATGCGCAGCAGCGTGCTCTTGCCGCAGCCGCTGCGGCCGACGATCGCGAGGAACTGGCCGGCCGGCACATGAAGGTCGACCTGCCGCAGCACCTGCTTGTCGCCGAAGCTGCGGCTCAGGCCGCGCAGATCGATCGCGGCGGCCTCCGGCGCGGCCGCCCGGGACGGAACCGGAGCGAGGCCCGTCGGCGCGAACGGCATGGCGGGATTGCTTGCTGTCATCGTCAGCCTCAGGCGGGGAGGTAGGCGGGGTGCCAGGAGAGCGTCGCGCGCTCGAGCAGCCTGGCGAGCGAGTCCGCGAGCTTGCCGAGGGCGGCGTAGATGAGGATCGACAGCACGACGACGTCGACCATCATGAATTCGCGGGCGTTCATGGCCATGTAGCCGAGCCCGGTGGAGGCCGAGATCGTCTCCGCGACGATCAGGGTCAGCCACATGATGCCGAGCGCGTAGCGCAGGCCGACGAAGATCGACGGCAGCGCGCCCGGAAGCACGACGCGGGCGAACAGCTCCCAGGCCGACATGCCGTAGGCGCGGCCCATCTCGACAAGCTGCGCGTCGACCGTGCGGATGCCGTGCAGCGTGTTCAGGTAGACGGGGAAGAACACGCCGAGCGCGACGAGGAAGATCTTGGCGGTCTCGTCGATGCCGAACCACAGGATGACGAGCGGGATCATCGCGAGGTGCGGGATGGTCCGCACCATCTGCAGGGTGGGGTCGGTCAGCCGCTCCGAGAGCCGCGACAGGCCGTTGGCGAGGCCGAAGGCGAAACCGACGCCGCCGCCGATCACCAGTCCGATCACCGCGCGCCAGGTGCTGACCGTGACGTTGCTCCACAGCTCGCCGGTCCAGGCGAGCCGCCATCCAGCGGCCGCGACGGCGGTCGGCGCCGGCAGCACGGACTCGGGGATCTCGCCAAGGCTGGAGAAGGCCTGCCAGCCGAGCAGCAGGAGCGCGGGGATGACGAAGGCCAGCAGAGCTTTTCCGTCGAGCTTCATGTCGCCTCCCAGGACCTGGGCTCCGCCGCCTGCCGCGGGGCCCGGGGGGTCCAGGCCGGACGCGGCGAAGCAGCGGAGTTCGCAACTATCTACACAATCTATAGAACGAGTCAACTAATGAACTCTGACGCAGCGGGACGTCCGATCGCTGGCTAAGCCGGCCCGAATCCGCCACGACTCGAGCGACGCCAAGGCGCGAGTCCGCCTCGTTCCCAAGGGAGCCGCCGTGTCCGAATCTGCGCAGAGCCCGGTCGACGGCCGCGACATTCCGCGCCCGATGCTCGCCAAGCGGCTCGCGAGCGGTCTGCTCGGCTACGCCTCGGGCCTGCCGCTGCTGCTGGTCGGCGGCACCTTCGCGTTCTGGATGCGCGAGGCGGGCGTCAGCCTGCAGGTGATCGGGCTGCTGTCCTGGGCGAGCATCGCCTACAGCCTCAAGTTCCTGATCGCGCCGGTGATGGACGCCTATGCGCTCGGGCCGTTCGGACGGATCTTCGGGCGCCGGCGCGCGTGGATCCTGCTCGCGCAGCTCGGCGTGACCGCCGGGCTCGCCGCCATGGCGTTCGGCGATCCGGCGACGAACCTGCCGCTGGCGGCGGCGGCCTGCTTCGCGGCCGCCATGGCATCGGCCTCGCAGGACGCGGCGGTCGACGGGTGGCGCGTCGAGCTCGCGCCGACGGAGGAGCAGGGGCTGCTGGTCGCCGCCTACCAGCTCGGTTATCGCCTCGCGATGCTGACCGCCGGCGCGGGTGCGCTCTATCTCGCGGAGGGCCTCGACTGGGTCGGCGCCTATTCCGTGATGGCGGGGATCATGGCGCTGATCGCGGTCGTGACCGCGACCCTCATCCCGCGCACCCCGAGAGACGACGAGCCGCGCGACCCCGCCGCCAAGGGTCTGGCGCTCGCCGCTCCGCTGAGGGATCTCCTGGCGCTGGTCGCCGCCACGCCCCTCACGACGCTGGCGATGATCGGGCTCTACCGGGTGCCGGACCAGCTGGCGAACGTGATGTCGTCGCCGCTCTACAAGGACCTCGGCTTCACCAACATCGAGATCGCCAACGTCACCAAGGTGTTCGGCGTCGTTCTCGGGATATTCGGCGCCTTCGTGGGCGGCTTCCTGCTGACCCGGCTTTCGCTGCGCACGGTCCTGATCATCGGGATCGTGGCGTCAGCGGCCACCAACCTGTTCTACAGCGCGCTCGCCGTGACCGGGCACAGCGTGCTGATGCTCGCAGCCACGATCAGCTTCGACAACGTGGCCTCCGCGATCGCCGGCACCGCGCTAATCGCCTTCATGTCGAAGCTCGCGGCGTCGGAATTCTCCGCCACCCGCTACGCCGTGCTGAGCTCGATCTACGCGCTGCCCGGCCATCTGCTGGCCGGCGGCTCAGGCTTCGTCGCCAGCGCCTCGGGCTTCCCGGTCTATTTCGCGCTGACCTTCGTGTCCGGGCTCCCCGCGCTGCTGCTCGTCCTCGCGCTCAGGGAGCCGAAGCCGTCGCAGACGCGCGCCGAGCCTAGCGTCGCCGCCTGATCGCGGCGCCGAGCGCGAGCAGGACGAGCGCGATCCAGCTCAGGATCAGGATCATGCCGCCTGTCGGCGCCGCCATCGGCAGCGGGCTCGTCCCATAGGCGACGCGGACCATCAGGTCGCCGGAGAACAGCAGCGCGCCAAGCGCGAGCCCTGCGGCCGGCAGAAGTCCGAACCGCCCGAGGGCGGTCGAGACGGCGACCACGCCGACGATCGCGGCCGCGTTGAGCATCAGGAAGCTCGCGGCCGTGGCGAGCCGCGGGTCGCCCGTCATGTGCGCCCCCGCCGCCGCGCC
>NZ_JBJKEX010000373.1:0-2958 GCF_045505405.1 Hansschlegelia beijingensis
GGTCGCGCACTGGCGCTCGCGCACCGCGGACGTCTCGCGGCACGCCCGGCTCAACCCCGTCCCGGCGTGACCGCGATGGTCTTCAGCGTGCAGCAGATCAAGTTCGAATTCCTGATGTACATCAAGGAATTCGGCGGGCGGGCGGCCGACTGGCGGGTGGGACTTGCGGCCGACGCGCCGGCGGCGTTGTTCGGTGCGCAGAAGGTCGATCCGGAGGCCGACGTCTGGCTGTGGAAGCCGGCCCTGTCCGCGGCTGCGGCCAGAACCGTGTTCCGCTACATGACCGAGCAGTTCCACGTGCCGGCGGCCGAGGGCGCGACCGACGGCGCCTGCGTCTTCCTGTTCAGGCGGCGCGACGGCTGCGCCGCCTGAGGCGGGCGAGCCGCCTCACTGCATGCCGAGCGCCTGCATGTAGAGCTCGAGGATCGCCTCCTGCTCCTGCCGCTCGGACGCGTCCTGGCGGCGGATCTGGACGATCTTGCGCACGATCTTGACGTCGAAGCCGCGGCCCTTGAGCTCGGCGAACACCTCCTTGATGTCGTCGGAGATGCCCTTCTTCTCCTCCTCGAGGCGCTCGATGCGCTCGACGAACTGCTTCAGCTCTTCGCCGGCGACGCCGTCATTGGTGATGTCCTGAGCCACTTCGGTACCTGCCAGAGCGTGACGGAGGCGACGACGGGCGTTTGCGCGCCGCCGCTCGGGACGTCCCGAAGCCTCCTCGAAAAGGGAGGGGTCCGGTTCGCAGAACCGGGCGAGTCCGTCAAGGCGCAGAGACCGGACGGCCTGGGTATAGCGGGGACGGTCAGTGCTGCGGCTGGCGTCCGGCGAAGGCCGCCTGCTGCTCCGGGCTCGCCTCCTTCTGGTGGAGCGACTTCCACTCGTCATACGGCATGCCGTAGACGGCCTCGCGGGACTGCTCCTTGCTCAGGGCGAGCCCGCGCGCGTCGGCGGCGTCCTTCAGCCAGTTGGAGAGGCAGTTCCGGCAGAAATCCGCGAGGTTCATGAGGTCGATGTTCTGCACCTGCGGCCGGTCGCGCAGATGCTGCACGAGGCGGCGGAACACCTCGGCCTCGAGCTCGTCGCGGGTCCTGTCGTCGATCCCTGGCAGCTGGTTCATGATTTCGATCTCCTGATCTCGGCGCGCGAGCCGTAATGCGTGATGCGCCGGGTCTCCGGCAGCTCCAGCAGAGGCGGGACCAGCCGCGCGAAGCGCAGCGCCCACTCCGTCTGCCCGGCCTCGTCGCGGACGAGATCCTGCCGGATCTCGACCAGCGTGTGCGGGAAGCCGCGCTGCGTGCCGTGCTGGTGCAGCGTGTCGCCCACCAGCGCCCCGTCATAAGGCTCGTTGTCGCCGACGATCAGTCCGGGCTCCCGTGAGAGCGCCTCGAGCAGAGGCCGGGTCAGCCGGTCGTCGCGGTCCCACAGCAGGCCGACATGCCAGGGGCGCGGCGCGCCCTTCCAGGCCGGCGTGAAGCTGTGCATCGACAGGATCACCGGCGTGTCGCCGGCGTCCACGATGGCGTCGAGCTGCGCGCTGATGGCGTCGTGATAGGGGCGGTGGAAGCGCGCGACCCGGTGGGCGATCTCGTCGGCGTCGGCCTTGGCGTTGCCGGGCACCACGGCGCCGTCCGACAGCCGCATCAGCAGCGTCGGATCGTCCTCGCCGCGGTTGGGGTCGATCACCAGCCGCGAGAACCGCGACAGCACCGCGGGCGCGCCGAGCAGCCGCGCCAGCGCGAGCGTCACGCCGCGCATGCCGATGTCATAGGCGATGTGCCGCTCGAACTCCGCCGGCGAGAGCCCGAGGCTGCCGAATTCGGGCGGAACGTAGTTCGAGGCGTGATCGCAGAGGATCAGCAGCCGCGAGCCCGGAAGCCCCTCGACGACCTCGAAGGGCGGCTCTTGGTCTTTGGTCGAAAGCGAAGATGCGTCGCAGCTCATGGCCCGCCGGACAATAGTGACGCAGCCGGCCCGATGCCATAGGAAGGGCGCCCTGATCGCCCCCATCCCTTCCCCTGAACCTCATTCTCTTGGAGCAGCGCCCATGAGTCCCGACGAACGCCGCTCGCTCCTCCGCCGGGCGTTCGACGCGGGAGTGGCGGCCGCCCACCCGTCGGTGTGCATCCCGCCGCATCTGCCGGCCCCGCCGAAGGGCCGCGTGATCGTGCTCGCGGCCGGCAAGGGCGCGGGCGCCTGCGCCGAGGTGGCGGAGAAGTTCTATCGCGAGACCTACGGCCTCGGCCCCGACCGGCTCACCGGCCTCGCCGTGACCCGCCACGGCCATGCGCGGCCGACGGAGTTCGTGAAGGTGATCGAGGCGGGCCACCCCGTGCCGGACGCCGCCGGCCTGCAGGGCGCGGCCGACACGCTGAAGCTCGCAGAGGAGGCCGGGCCCGACGATCTGGTGCTCGCGCTGATCACCGGCGGCGGCTCCGCCAACTGGGTCTCGCCGGCCGACGGCCTCGATCTCGCGGTGAAGCAGGCCACCACCAAGGCGCTGCTGCGCTCCGGCGCGCCGATCGACGCCATCAACACGGTGCGGAAGCACCTGTCGCGCATCAAGGGCGGCCGGCTCGCCCGCGCGGCCCATCCGGCGAAGGTCGTGTCGCTCGCGATCTCGGACGTGCCGCGCGACGATCCGTCGGTGATCGCCTCCGGCCCGACGGTGCCGGACCCCTCCACGCTGGCGGACGCCCGAGCGGCCCTTGAGCGCTACAAGGTGACGCCGCATCCGGACGTGGCGAAGGCGCTTTCCGACCCGGCGAACGAGAGCCCGAAGCCCGGCGACGCCGCCTTCGAGCATGCCGACTATGTCGTGGTCTCGCGCCCGGCGGAGGCCGTCGCGGCCGTGATCAGGACGCTGGAGGAAGCCGGGGTCGAGGTCCGACTGGTGGGCGCCGATCTCGAGGGCGAGGCGCGCGAGGTCGCGGCCGAGCACGCCGCGATGGCCCGCGCGCT
>NZ_JBJKEX010000374.1:0-2925 GCF_045505405.1 Hansschlegelia beijingensis
CGCTCTCCCGGTCAGAGATCATCCACGGCGAACGGGCTGAAGCGACGATGACAGGCAGAGACGCTGAGAACAGCGTGACCGCGCGCGACAAGGCGCGCGGGTCGAAGCCCAGGCCGCGCCGGGCAGCGCCGACCCGCACGGCCTTCACGGCGTGTTCGCTCGTATCGGCGTCGGCGAAAAGATCGAGCGCGATCGCTCTCAGTCCCTCCCGCCTAGCGGAGCGGGCGAGCGCCCGCGCCGACAGAGCTATGAGGGCGACGTCGCAGGCGTCACTCGGAGAGCGTGCGCGCGAGTTCATAGGCCTCCAGGAAGCCGATCCGCAGAGCGACGTCGCTCTCCCGGATCCGCTTCAGCATCCGGTGCTGCACCTGATACTTGATCTGGCCGATGACCAGCGCCCCGATCCCGACGCCGTAGGGCAGCGCGACGCCGTCGTCGTTCGAGCCCACGCCTTCGATGCCGGTCGGCGGCACCGCGTTGATGTCCGCCGCGACCAGCAGGTTCTTGGCCGCTTCAAGAACATCCTTCGAGATGACCTGCACGCCCGCCGAGGCGGCGGTGAGGATCACCTCCGCGTCCGCGACCAGCTTCTTCTTGTCCTCGTCGCTTGTGGCGACGGCGCAGTCGAGCGTGACCCCGAACCGCTTCTTGAAGTCGATCGCCTTCAGCTGGACGTCTTCGATGATCATGTGGCCGACCATCGTGACGTGCGCCCCGGCCTGGGCGGCGATCACGGCCGCGATGCCGCCGATGATTCCAGTGGCGCCGTAGACCTGGACGCGCGCGCCCTCGAGCCCCTTTTCGCGCTTGCCGAGCAGGTGCCTCTCGACCTGCGCGATCATCGCCGCGGCCGTGGTGAAGGCGCCCGCCGGGTCGGCGAAGATCGAGATTTCGAAGGGCGGGAACAGCGCGGACGCGGCGGCCGCCATCTGGTCGAGCGCCAGGCTCGCGTCCTTGCCGCCGATGAACAGCACGGTGCGCTTGGCGTCCGACGGCGCGCGGCTGAACATCGCGTCCTGGGTGAGCGGCACCACGTCCTTGAGTTCGACCCCGACATAGGTCGCGATGTCGTGGAAGCCCGCGTCGACCGCCATGTTCACGTCGAACGGGCTCGTGTGCCTGAGCGGCGTGATCATGTGGAGGATCGGTACGGCGTCGGACATTCGGTGTCTCCTGTGGAGCCTCAGACGGTGGCGCCAAGCGCCGGCGCAGGCGCGAGGTCGATCGTCGCGCCGTGATTGTTTCCCCGGACGACGTCGAAGACCAGATTCGGGCGGTCGGAAAAACGTCGCCTCAGGTCCTCGGCCGCGGCGTCCGCCGCGGCGGCGTCGCCATAGACCGCGAAGCCGGTCGGTCCCCACGAACTCTGGCCGACGCCCGGGACGCCGTCCGCTTCGATGATCCGCAGCGCCTCGGCGACGTCGGGGCTCGTGAATCGGCCGCCCTGGAACCGCGCGAAGTGGTCGCCCAGGCGGCGCTGGATCTCGCCGACCGCGCGGCCGAAGCCGATCGCGTCTCCCTCGGCGGCCGACGGCAGGGCGGCCATCAGGGTGAGCCGGCAGAGATGGTCGGCGAGCGCCTCCGGGAACGGCGGCAGCTCCTCCATCGCCTGGATCTCGTCGCCCCCGCTCAGCCCAACGCGGCCGCCATCGAAGATGAGGAGAATCCTCCATGCCTCCGGGATCGGAATCCGCGACAGCAGCGGGGGCGGCTGACGGCGCGGCCCCGAAACAGGCTTGCCGCCGTCGAGCAGGAGGCCTCCGCCCTGGAAGGCGCCGAGGCCGATGCTCGATCGGGCGCCGCGGCTCAGAGCGTGCGCGACGTCCCGGGCGTCGATGGCCTTGCCGCTGAGGGCGCAAGCTCCGACTCCGACGGCGAGGGCGAGCTGGGTGCCGGAGCCGAGGCCGCTATGCGCCGGAAGCGCCGCCTCGACGGTGATCCTGACGTTCTCGACTCCGAATTCGGCCGCCGCGCATTTCAGCGCCTTCTCCGCGCGAGCGGCGTCCGGACCGCTCGCGGCCAGCGCCGCGGCGTTCTCCATCAGGACCCGCGTCACAGGTCGCTCCAGCGTCAGCCCGAGGCTGCCGAACCGCCTGCCCAATGAGCCGTTGAGGTCGAGGAATCCGATATGCAGCCGGCCCGGCGCGATGACGCGCACCGCCCGGAGGGCGCGCGAGGGGTCGCCGTCCTGGCGATTTTGCGGGGTGACTCTCATGGCGTTTCCGGCGGCACCTTATTCGCCGTGGGCCGCGCTCGCCAACCTCGCTCCTTGGCCTAAGTCGCTATCGGACGAAACGTCGCGACGCGTTGCGCCGGCTCAAAGCGCTGTGTAAGCCTCGCGCCACTTCCAGTGTTTTGGGGCTCCGTCCGCCAATGGCCGAACGAAAAGCCGTCATTCCGCCAGATCAGGTGGAGGCCCGCCTCGCCGCCGAGCTGCCCAAGTGGCGGCTGGAGGACGGCTGGATCCGGCGCACCTACAAGACCCAGAGCTGGAAGAGCACGCTGATGGTGATCAACACCGTCGGGCATCTGGCGGAGGCCGCCTGGCATCATCCGGACCTCACCGCGTCCTACGCCTGGGTAGAGGTGCGGCTGATGTCCCACGACGCCAAGGGAATCACCGATCGCGACTTTGAACTCGCGAAGAAGATAGAGAGCGTCATTCAATGGCAGCCCGGCTTGGAAGGCGGCGCGCTCGAGGGCACGCCGCAGGGCGATCAGCGCTTCGCGTATGTGAAGTATGACTGACGTCTCCAGCGGCGGCGTTACGCACCACGACGTTGTATGCCCGTTCTGCGGCCTGGGCTGCGACGACGTCTCGCTTACGGTTAAGGGCAATGCGGTCGAAGCCGGGGAGGGCGCCTGCGGGCGCGCGGCCGCGCTGTTCCGGCGTTCGGCCGATCCCGCGCCCTCGGCGCGCGTGAT
>NZ_JBJKEX010000375.1:0-2918 GCF_045505405.1 Hansschlegelia beijingensis
CACTCGGTGGTCATGATCCGCGGCGGCCGCGTGAAGGACCTTCCGGGCGTGCGTTACCACATCCTCCGCGGCGTGCTCGACACGCAGGGCGTGAAGAACCGCAAGCAGCGTCGTTCGAAGTACGGCGCCAAGCGGCCGAAGTGAGGAACTGAGCGATGTCCCGTCGTCACTCCGCCGAACGCCGCGAAGTCCATCCCGATCCGAAGTTCGGGGACGTCGTGGTCACGAAGTTCATGAACACCGTGATGCAGCACGGCAAGAAGTCGACCGCCGAATCCATCGTTTACGGCGCGTTCGACACCGTCGAGTCGAAGCTCAAGCAGAGCCCCGTCGCGGTGTTCCATCAGGCGCTCGAGAACATCGCGCCGGCCCTCGAGGTCCGCTCCCGCCGCGTCGGCGGCGCGACCTACCAGGTCCCGGTCGAGGTTCGTCCGGAGCGCCGTCAGGCTCTCGCGCTGCGCTGGCTGCTTTCCTCGGCCCGCGCTCGCAACGAAAAGACCATGATCGACCGGCTTTCCGCCGAGCTGATCGACGCCTCGAATAACCGCGGAGCCGCGGTGAAGAAGCGCGAGGATACGCACCGCATGGCGGAAGCGAACCGCGCCTTCTCGCACTACCGCTGGTGACCCGAGACTAAGTTAAGGACGCGATCATGCCCCGCAGCCACTCGATCGAGAACTATCGTAACTTCGGCATCATGGCTCACATCGATGCCGGCAAGACGACGACGACCGAGCGCGTCCTGTTCTATTCCGGAAAGTCCCATAAGATCGGCGAAGTCCACGACGGCGCCGCGACGATGGACTGGATGGAGCAGGAGCAGGAGCGCGGCATCACGATCACGTCCGCCGCGACGACGACCTTCTGGAAAGACAAGCGCCTCAACATCATCGACACCCCGGGCCACGTCGACTTCACGATCGAAGTCGAGCGTTCGCTGCGCGTGCTCGACGGCGCGGTATGCGTGCTGGACGGCAACGCCGGCGTCGAGCCGCAGACCGAGACGGTGTGGCGCCAGGCCGACAAGTACGAAGTTCCGCGCATCGTGTTCGTCAACAAGATGGACAAGATCGGCGCCGACTTCTTCCGCTGCCTTTCCGAGATCGACACCCGCGTCGCCGGCAAGCCGGTGGCGATCCAGCTGCCGATCGGCTCCGAGAGCGCGTTCCTTGGGATCATCGACCTGGTCCGCATGAAGGCGGTCGTGTGGGAGACCGAGAACCTCGGCGCGAGCTTCCACGACGAGGACATTCCGGCTGACCTGCTCGATCAGGCCGTCGAGTACCGCGCCAAGATGATCGAGGCGGCGGTCGAGCTCGACGACACGGCGCTCGAGAAGTTCCTCGAGGGCGAGGAGCCGGACGAGGCGACGCTGAAGTCCCTGATCCGCAAGGCCGTGCTGACCCGCGCGTTCACGCCGGTGCTCTGCGGCTCCGCGTTCAAGAACAAGGGCGTTCAGCCGCTGCTCGACGCCGTCGTCGACTATCTCCCGTCCCCGCTCGATCGCGGCGCGGTGCATGGCATCGACTTCAAGACCGAAGAGCCGGTGGTCCGGAATCCGTCGGACGACGAAGGTCTGTCCGTCCTGGCGTTCAAGATCATGGACGACCCGTTCGTCGGCACGATCACCTTCTGCCGCGTCTATTCGGGCAAGCTGGAGTCGGGTTCGACCCTGCTGAACTCGACCCGCGACAAGAAGGAGCGCGTCGGCCGCATGCTCCTGATGCATGCGAACAACCGCGAGGACATCAAGGAAGCCTATGCGGGCGACATCGTCGCTCTCGCCGGCCTCAAGGACGTCCGCACCGGCGACACGCTGTGCGATCCGGCGAAGCCCGTGATCCTCGAGCAGATGGTGTTCCCGGAGCCGGTGATCACCATCGCGATCGAGCCGAAGACCAAGGCCGACCAGGAGAAGCTGGGCGTCGCGCTCTCGAAGCTCGCCGCCGAGGACCCGTCCTTCCGCGTCTCGACGGACACCGAGTCCGGCCAGACGATCCTGAAGGGCATGGGCGAGCTCCACCTCGACATCAAGGTCGACATCCTGCGCCGCACCTACAAGGTGGACGCCAACATCGGCGCCCCGCAGGTGGCCTACCGTGAGACGCTGACCAAGCCGGTCGACGTCGACTACACGCACAAGAAGCAGACCGGCGGCACCGGTCAGTTCGCCCGCGTGAAGTTCCACGTCGAGCCGAACGAGGCAGGCGCCGGCTTCGCCTTCGAGTCGAAGATCGTCGGCGGCGCGGTGCCGAAGGAGTACATCCCGGGCGTCCAGAAGGGCCTCGAGTCGGTGCTCGGCGCCGGCACGGTTGCCGGCTTCCCGGTCGTCGACGTCAAGGTCGAACTGATCGACGGCGCCTACCACGAGGTCGACTCCTCGGCGCTCGCCTTCGAGATCGCGTCCCGCGCGGCGTTCCGTGAGGCCCTGCAGAAGGGCGGCGCGGTGCTGCTGGAGCCGATCATGAAGGTCGAGGTCGTGACGCCGGAGGAATACACCGGCTCCGTCATCGGCGATCTGAACTCGCGGCGCGGGCAGATCCAGGGCCAGGACATGCGCGGCAACGCGAATGTCGTGCACGCCATGGTCCCGCTGGCCAGCATGTTCGGCTACATCAACACGCTGCGTTCGTTCAGCCAGGGGCGGGCGAACTACAGCATGGAATTCGACCACTACGAGCAGGTTCCGTCCAATGTCGCGCAGGAGGTTCAGGCGAAGTACGCCTGATCCGACAGCGAGTTACGACGAACCCCATAGATACGAAGTTCAGAGAAGAACGGAGCCTTCGCCATGGCCAAGGAAAAGTTCGCGCGGACGAAGCCGCATTGCAACATCGGGACGATTGGCCATGTCGACCATGGCAAGACGTCCCTGACGGCTGCGATCACGAAGATCCTTGCCGAGACGGGCGGCGCGA
>NZ_JBJKEX010000376.1:0-2918 GCF_045505405.1 Hansschlegelia beijingensis
ATGTCGTCGAACTGGATCGAGAAGGGGTCGCCGCCGCTCGACTTCAGCTGCTCATAGCGGGCAGCGAGGCCGGAGAACTTGTCGAGAATAGCCATCACGCATTAGGCCCACCATGGCGAACAGCGCGACGCCAACCCCGAGCGGGGCGAGCGTCGGGCCGCCGCGCAGGAAGCCCGCGACCAGCGCCGTGCCGAGGATCGCTACGCCGAACGCGAAGGTCAGGCCCTGCGCGGCCCGCAGCGCGTCGCCGCGCTTCCAGGCGAGCAGCGGCGCGAACGGCATGACCATCAGCACCGGCAGCATGATCGGGCCGAAGGTCATGTTGAAGAAGGGCGGCCCGACCGAGATCTTCTCGCCCGTGAACGCCTCGAGCGCGAGCGGGTAGAGGGTGCCGATGAACACCGCCGCGCAGGCCGCCGTGAGGAAGATGTTGTTCATCACCAGCGCGCCTTCGCGGCTCACCGGCGCGAACAGGCCGCCCTGCTTCAGGACTGGGGCGCGGAAGGCGTAGAGCGTCAGGCTGCCGCCGACGAACACGCTGAGGATGAGCAGGATCGCGACGCCGCGCGCGGGATCCACCGCGAAGGCGTGCACCGAGGTGAGCACGCCCGAGCGCACCAGGAAGGTGCCGAGCAGCGACAGCGCGAAGGTCAGCAGCGCGAGCAGGATCGTCCAGACCTTCAGCGCCTCGCGCTTCTCCATCACCACGGCGGAGTGCAGCAGCGCGGTCCCGGACAGCCAGGGCATCAGCGAGGCGTTCTCGACCGGATCCCAGAACCAGAAGCCGCCCCAGCCGAGTTCGTAATAGGCCCAGTAGGAGCCCATCGCGATGCCGAGCGTCAGGAACAGCCAGGCGGTGAGCGTCCACGGCCGGACCCAGCGCGCCCAGGCGGCGTCGACGCGGCCTTCGAGCAGCGCCGCGACCGCGAAGGAGAAGGCCATCGAGAAGCCGACATAGCCGACATAGAGCAGCGGCGGATGGATCGCGAGGCCGGGGTCCTGCAGCAGCGGATTGAGGTCCTGCCCCTCGACCGGGGCCGGCCACACCCGCCGGAACGGGTTCGAGGTGACAAGGACGAACAGCAGGAAAGCGACGGAGATCATCGCCTGCACGGCGAGAACGTCGGCCTTGAGCCGCATCGGGAGATTGCGCCCGAACAGCGCGACCAGCGCGCCGAACAGGACGAGGATCAGCACCCACAGCAGCAGGGAGCCCTCATGGTTCCCCCACACGCCGGAGATCTTGTAGATCAGCGGCTTGGCCGAGTGCGAGTTCTCGACGACGTTCAGCACCGAGAAGTCGGAGGTCACATAGGCGTGGGTGAGCGCCGCGAACGAGACCGCCACCAGCACGAATTGCGCGACCGCGAGCGGGCTCCCGAGGCCCATGAGCGCGGCGTCGCGAACCCGCGCGCCCCACAGGGGCAGCGTCGCCTGCAGCAGGGCTACGGCGAGCGCGAGAACGAGCGCGTAATGTCCGGCTTCCGCGATCATTTGGGGGCCGCTCCGCCGGTCTCGGGCCGCCATTCGCCCTGGGCCTTAAGCCGATCCGCGACGTCCTTCGGCATGTAGTTCTCGTCGTGCTTGGCGAGCACCGAGTCGGCCCGGAACACGCCATCCTGGCCGACCGAGCCTTCCGTGACGACGCCCTGCCCTTCGCGGAACAGGTCAGGCAGCAGGCCGGTGAAGGTCACCGGCAGTTCGCTCTTCATGTCCGTGACGACGAAATGCGTCGTCGTCCCCTCATGCCTGACGGAGCCCTGCTTGACGAGGCCGCCAAGCCGGAGCCTCGCCCCGGGCGCCTCGGCGCGGGCGGCGATCTCGCTCGGCGTCCGGAAGAACACCAGCGTGTCGCTGAAGGCGTTGAGGATCAGCGCCGTGGCGGCGGCGAGCACAAGGCCGACCACCGCGAGCAGCGCCAGCCTTCGCCGTTTGCGGGCGCCCGCGCGCCGGCGCGGAGACGGAAAGGACGGAGCGGCGTCGATCGTCATCCCTGCACCCTCTACGCGCCTCTGCCCTCGAGACCAAGCCCCAGCGCCAGCGCATCGAGCCGCGCGGCCGCCCGGCCGTCCCCGGAGAACTTCGCCCTCGCCTGCTCGATCGCGGCCCTGGCCTTGTCCGTGTCGCCGAGCACCGCGCGCGCTCTCGCCAGCCTCAGCCACTCGCCAAGGTCGCCTCCCTCCCCGGCCAGCCGGTCGCCCAGGGCGTCGACCATCTCCCGCACCTTGGCCATGCGCTGCTCCGGCGTCTTGAGCGCCTCGGCCTCCGCTCCCGTCGGCAGCGGCAGCGGCGGAACCTCGGCCATGCGCTGCAATTCGTCCTTCAGCGCGCCCAGATAGGGCGCGTCCTGGGGCGCGCGCTCCATCAGGGTCTTGAGCCGGGCGAGCGCGGCCGGCAGGTCGCCGTCCTGCTGCGCGGCCCGCGCCAGATAGAGCGAGCCCTTGATCGACGGCGCGTCCCCCTCGACGGAGCGCTCGAACGCGATTCGCGCGTCCTGGGTGACCACGCCTTCCGCCGCCGCGAACAGCGCCTCGCCGAGATTGGCCTGCCGGTCCGGCGTGGAGCCCAGCAGCCTGATCACGTTGCGATAGGCGCCGGCGGCGTCGTCCGCCCGTCCGATGCCGAGGTAGATCGGCGCGATCACCTCCCAGCCGCGGCCGTCGTCGGGGTTCTTGGCGAGCGCCGCCTCGACGCGCGAGACCATATCGGCGACGCGGGTCACGTCCGGCGCCTGCTTCGCCCGGGCTGCGAGCGGCTGATCCGGAACGCCGGGACTGCCGAGGACCGAGTAGCCGCCGAGCGACACCAGCCGTCGAACTTGGCGGTCGCCCGCTCCTTGACGAGCGCGAGCGCCTCGTCGAGGCCGTAAAGCTTGGTGCGATCCACGCCCTCACGGGCCTTGGCGACGCGCTTTCCGA
>NZ_JBJKEX010000377.1:0-2892 GCF_045505405.1 Hansschlegelia beijingensis
TCGCGGTTGGGATTGAGGCCGAGGGTTTCGGTGTCGATCGCGACGGCGGCGCCTGCCGCATAGCCGTCGGGAAGGTCGCCGCGATGGAACCGGATCGTCATGCTGCCGTGCTGGACCGCGCCCCGACGGCCCCGTCAGCCGGCGCCGATGAGCGCCAGCGTCCGCCCGTCCTCCGCGCCGTCGCAGTAGCGCGCCAGCGCCCGAGCGAAGACGCTGTCGGCCTCGCCGGCCGCGCGCGCGAACAGCGTCATGGACGACCTGAACTTCATGTCGTCCGGCGTCCCGAACACCTCGCCGAGCGACCGGCCTTCCACGCCCAGCACCGTCTCGACCGAGCGCGCCAGACGCGGCCCCAGCACCGGATGCGCCAGATAGGCGCGCGCCTCGTCGAGCGAGGAGAGGCCGTAGAAGCTCGCCATCGGGGACGAGCCGAGCCCGCGGAGCTGCGGGAACACGAACCACATCCAGTGGCTGCGCTTGGCGCCGGCGCGAAGTTCGGCCAGCGCCTGGTCGAAGACCGGCGCCTGGGCGGCCACGAACCGCTCGAGGTCGTACGGATCCTGCGCCATCAGCCGTCTCCCTTGCGCGCGCGGCTCCGCCGGGGCGGCGCGGCGTCCTCTTCGGCGAGCTCGATCCAGGTCGGCGCGTGGTCGCTCGCATGCTCCCAGCCCCGCACCTCGCGGTCGACGCCCGCGGCGACGAGGCGGCGGGCCAGCATGGGGCTCAGCAGCAGATGGTCGATCCTCAGCCCTGCGTCGCGGCCCCACGCGTTCCGGAAGTAGTCCCAGAAGGTGTAGATGCGCTCGCCCGGATGAAGCGCCCGCACGGCGTCGGTCCAGCCCTGGTCCACGAGTCGGCGGAACGCCTCGCGGACCTCCGGGCGGAACAGCGCGTCGTCCGTCCAGCGCTCCGGCTTGTAGACGTCGAGATCGGTGGGCATGACGTTGAAGTCGCCCACGAGCGCGACCGGCGCCCGGCTCGCGAGCAGCTCCGCCGCGTGGGCCGTCAGGCGCTCGAACCAGCGCAGCTTGTAGTCGAACTTGGGACCCGGCGCGGGATTGCCGTTGGGCAGGTACAGGCAGCCGACCAGCACCCCGTTCACCGCCGCCTCGATGTAGCGGCTGTGGGCGTCCTCCGGCTCGCCCGGCAGTTCGCGGCGCGTTTCGACCGGCTCCCTCCCCCGCGCCAGGATGGCGACGCCGTTCCAGCTCTTCTGGCCGCGCCAGACGGCGCCGTAGCCGGCCTTGCCGATCGCCTCCTCGGGAAACTTCTCCTGCGGCGCCTTGAGCTCCTGCAGGCAGACGACGTCCGGCCTCGCCTCCTCGAGCCAGCGCAACAGCACGGCGAGCCGGCCGTTGACGCCGTTGACGTTGAAAGTCGCGATCTTCACGGCGGGCGGCCTCCGGCGGCTAGGGCAGGCCTACAACGCGCAAGAGGCCGAAATGGGCGGGGCGTTTCCGCCGCCAAGGCCCGGTCGGCGCTTTGACTGCGGCCGCCCCCCTCTCGTGCTAAAAGCCGTCACCCTCGCGCTCTGACCGGACCAGCCGCCCATGGAAGAACTGAACGCCGCCGTAAAATACATCCCGGCGATCGTCCTCGGCCTGCTGCCGATCATGAACCCGCTCAGCACGATCCCGCTCTTCCTGGCGCTGACCAAGCACATGCCGGAGAAGGCCAAGGATCATCAGGCCCGCATGGCCTGCTTCTATGCGTTCGCGATTCTCTCCGCGTTCCTGTTCCTGGGCAACGCGATCATCTCCCTGTTCGGGATCTCGCTCGCCGGCATCCGGGTCGCGGGCGGGCTGATCATCCTAGTCCTGGCGTTCCGGATGCTGTTCACGGGCGAGACCGACGCATCGACGGTCGACGAATCGCCGGACCAGATCAAGCGCGCGACCCTCGACTTCTCGTTCTCGCCGCTGGCGATGCCGAGCCTCGCCGGGCCGGGGTCGATCGCGGTCGTCATGGGCTACGGGTCCCAGATACCGGCTGACAACAACGTCATCGGACACGCCATCGTCGTCGTCGGCGTCGCGATCACGGTCATGATCGCCTACGTGGCGCTGTTCTTCTCGTCGTGGATCGCCCGCGCGCTCGGAGAGCACGGCATCGAGGCGGTGACCAAGGTGATGGGGTTCCTGCTGGCCTGCGTGGCCGTGCAGTTCATCGCCTCGGGCGTGCGGGAGTTCGTGGTGTCGTTCGGAAGCTGAACGCGCCTTCCGGGCGGCGCGGAACGCCGCCGCCCCGGACGCCGAATATCCGGGCCGAAAACAAAAGAGGGGCTTCCGGCGAACCGGAAACCCCTCATTTATCAGTGGTGGGCGTGACAGGGATCGAACCTGTGACCCCTACCATGTCAAGGGCGGCGCGGATCGCGTCATCCGAAGACTTTCTTGAACTTTCAGGATCGGCCGAAGCGGGTCGAGACCGGCGAAAACAGGCAGTTTCGGGCGTTTCGCGCAAATTCCGCGCAAATCGCATCGAGGCCCTGATCCCGGCAAACGCCGCGCCGGGTAACCGGCTATGACGGCCGGTCTGCTGCACAAGCTGCCCGCGGAGGACCGCGAGCGGCTCGAGGCGCTGAGCTCGGACTCGCGCACCATGCTAGGCGCTCCGAGGCCGATACAGGCGGTGGTCCAGCGCAACCTCGCCACTTTCGAACGCCTGCTCGACGGCGGCCTTGGCTATGCGGAGATCGCTGCCTTGCTCGCCGAACTCGGGCTCGTTCGGCCTGACGGCAAGCCCCATCCGATCAGCACGATCTCCAGCGCGGTGAGCCGCGGGCGGATGCGGGCGGATGCGGGGCGGAGCGGCGTCTTGCGGGGCAGAGCGGACGGCGGCGGTGAGACGCGGGACCCTGCGATTTCCCGCCAGCCGCCGCGAAGCTCGGCG
>NZ_JBJKEX010000378.1:0-2886 GCF_045505405.1 Hansschlegelia beijingensis
TCCTTCGGTGGCACATGTACGATCAGCGAACACGCTCTCATTCAACGAACGTCTTAGGCGCGACCATTGGCGGGCCGGCCGCTGGAAGCGCTGGCTGCTGATCGGCATCCCCTATCTGTGGCTGCTCGCGCTGTTCCTCGCGCCGTTCGCGATCGTCCTGAAGATATCGCTGTCGCAGACCACGATCGCGCAGCCGCCCTACGAGCCGGTGCTCGATCTCGCCGCCGGCTGGCAGGGGCTGGTCGACTTCGTGTCGGGCCTCAGCCTCGAGAACTACTCGATCCTGTTCGAGGACGAGCTCTACGTCGCCTCCTATCTCTCGAGCCTCAAGATCGCGGCGATCTCCACGCTGCTGGCGCTCCTGATCGCCTATCCGATGGCCTACGGCATGGCCCGGGCGCCGAGGAGCATCCGGCCGACCCTGCTGATGGCCGTCATCCTGCCGTTCTGGACCTCGCTGCTGATCCGCGTCTACGCCTGGATCGGCATCCTCAATCCGGACGGCCTGCTCAACGCCTTCCTGATGTGGACCGGGGTGATCAGCGAGCCGCTCTACATCATGAACACCGAGACGGCCGTCTATATCGGCATCGTCTATTCCTACCTGCCGTTCATGGTGCTGCCGCTCTATTCGAGCCTCGAGAAGCTCGACGAGACGCTGCTCGAGGCCGCGGCCGATCTTGGGTCACCGCCCTGGCGCGCCTTCTGGCAGATCACCGTGCCGCTCTCGCTGCCGGGCGTGGTGGCCGGCTGCTTCCTGGTGTTCATCCCCGCCGTCGGGGAGTTCGTGATCCCGGATCTGCTGGGCGGCTCCGATACGCTGATGATCGGCAAGACGCTCTACAGCGAATTCTTCCTCAACCGGGACTGGCCGGTGTCCTCCGCCATCGCCGTGCTGCTCCTGCTGGTGCTCGTCGTGCCGATCGCGATCTACAACAACGTCCAGGCCAAAGAGCTCGAGGGCAAGGCGTGAGAAACGGCCTCTCCTCGATAAATCTCGTGGCGCTGACCTTCGGCTTCGCCTTCCTGTATCTGCCGATCGTCCTGCTGGTGATCTACTCGTTCAACGAGTCGCAGCTCGTCACCGTATGGGGCGGGTTTTCGACCCGCTGGTACGTTTCGCTGTGGCACAACGAGCAACTGCTCGAGGCCGCATGGGTCACGCTTCGCGTCGGGCTGATTTCGGCGACGCTTGCGACCGCGCTGGGGACGCTCGGGGCGATCACGCTCGTTCGCATGGGCCGCTTCCGGGGACGCACGCTGTTTTCCGGAATGGTCTACGCGCCGCTCGTGATGCCGGAGGTGATCACCGGACTCTCCATGCTCCTGCTGTTCGTGGCCGTGGGGCTCGATCGCGGCTTCTTCACGCTCATGCTGGCGCACGTCACCTTCTCGATGTGCTTCGTGGCCGTCGTGGTGCAGTCGC
Organism: Hansschlegelia beijingensis; assembly: GCF_045505405.1. GTDB lineage: Bacteria > Pseudomonadota > Alphaproteobacteria > Rhizobiales > Methylopilaceae > Methylopila > Methylopila beijingensis_A. Next base: position 1,427 of record NZ_JBJKEX010000378.1, read on the forward strand.
GGCTGGTGTCGTTCGACAGGAGCCTCGAGGAGGCCGCGCAGGACCTCGGCTGCCCGCCGGTGAAGACGTTCTTCGTCGTCACCCTGCCGATCATCCTGCCGGCGATCGTCTCCGGCTGGATGCTCGCCTTCACGCTCTCGATCGACGATCTGGTGATCTCGCAGTTCACCACGGGGCCCGGCGCGACCACGCTGCCGATGCGGATCTACTCGTCGGTGCGGCTCGGGGTGAAGCCCGAGATCAACGCGGTCTGCACGATCCTGATCGCGATCGTGACCACCGGCGTGATCATCGCGTCGATCGCCACCAAGCGTGCCGAGAACGAGCGGCAGAGGGCCGAGCGCGCCGCGGCCGCCGGCCGCTGAGGCTACTCGCCGGAGGCGCGGGCCTCGCCGGCGGCCAGCGCCGCCTTGAGTTTCGGCGCCAGGAAGGAGCCCTCCAGCCGCACCGGCAAAACCCATTTGCCGTTCGGCGGCCGGACCGAGCCCTGCAGCTTCAGCTCGCGCTCGACGAGCCGCGCCTCCCCGGCGAGCGTCAGGGTCGCGTCCTCGCCGACGATCGACAGATCCCTCGTGTAGGCGACGCCCTGTTTGACCTCGATCGTCGCCTGGGCGGCGCTCACCTTCATCGCGCCGCGCAGGCCCGCGAGCGTCAGGGCCCGGCCCTTTCCACCCGCATTGAACGTGCCGTCCGCGAGATGCGCCTCGGCGCTCCCGTGCAGGCTCGCCACGACGGCGGCGATGGAGGCGCCGGCGCCTTCGAGCGAGAGTTCGCCCGAGAGCGCCCCGGTCAGCACGGGGGAAACCACGAAACGCCGCAGCGCCGCCTGAAGGTCGACCCCTTTCAGCGCCCCTTCGACGCGGATGCGGACGCCTCCCGGATCGCGGCTGAGCGAAAGCCGGCCGCCGACGCTGCCGTCATAGGCCTCAGCCTCGCCGATCGCGACGTCGAGGCTGTCGTTGGCGACGGAGATCGTTGCCGCCGTCTCGCCGATCCGAAGATCGCCCAGGCGGATCTGGTCGGCCGACAGCCGCAGGTCCAGGTCGTAGCCCTTGACCGGCTTGAGATCGATCCGCTTCGCGTTCCAGCCGCCGCCCTCGTCGCGAAGGGCCGGCGCGATGCCGTTCACATAGGGGTCGAGATCGAGCCGGCCGGTGTCGAGCGTGGCCTCGATGCTCGGCCTGCCGTTCTCGAGCGTCAGCCGGCCGACGCCGAAGAACGCGCCGCCCTCGAGGTTCAGCTCCGCGTTCGAGACCGCGAAGCCTTCATGATCGGCGGTGGCGCGGCCCGTGAGCGAAAATCCCGTGAGGGGCGAACTGCGCCGGGGCGCGGGCGCGCCGAGCCATCTCAGCGTCTCGCGCAGCGAGGACGCCCGGGCGCTGATGTCTCCCCGCTCGATTTGCGACAGGGCGGCGTCGAGCGCCTTGGTCTTGTCCATGGAGCTTCCTTCGACGAGGCGG